>NZ_JAQMUH010000006.1:0-68775 GCF_028331025.1 Anabaenopsis arnoldii
GGGGGGCGGCCCCCCGCTTCTCTTTCCCAGGTTCTGACAATTTCCGCAATTTCTGGTGATTCGCTGTATACTTGGCGATCGCGTAAAAATTGGTAAATTGCCACTATCCCCTGTCCGGAAACCACCCTTTCTACAGACACCCGTTGAATATCATGTTTATCCAGTAGATATTTCAACAGCTGAAATTCTAGCTCATTGCGGGGGGCAAAATCCCCGTGTCCACCTTCTGAGGGAAACACCTGATAATAGTTCCCCTGTTTAATCAGAAACCCTTGTCCTAAACCAGTACCAGCACCAATAACAGCAATGGGTGCTTCTTGTTTGTGTTTCCCAACTTGCAAGGTTAGCAGGTCTTTTTTACTTAATCCGAAAATACCGTAACCCACAGCGGCAAAATCGTTAATTAAGCACATAGAATCAATGCCTAATTCTTGTTTTAACCGGGGGGTATCGAGAAACCAAGTTAAGTTAGTCAGCTTGGCTGTATTATCTACCACTGGTCCGGCGATCGCAAAACAAGCTTTTTGGGGTGTGGGGGTATGAAGCTCAAGGAGGAACTGCTGGACTAAGGGGACTAAATCGGGAAAATCTCCACTAGGGTAAGTTTTCTGTGCAATGGTATGTAAATTTACAGCCTCCACCAACCGCAAAATAGTTTTAGTGCCGCCAATATCTCCTGCTAGTAACAAAGTCATAGAATTGAGGATGGGAATTAATTAATTTGTCTGTGCAGTCAAAAATCCTCATTCAGGATTTGAGCAAATCGAACCACTTCCGATACTTTTTTGCTAACATTCATTAACAAATACACTCTTTAAGAGAGGGCGTATCAACTAATGCACGAAGGAAAATCCTCTATATCCATCAAGTGGGAAGTATCTCCTTTTAGTTCTAGCAACCATTCAGGTCCCTGGCGCAGGATTTTCACTAAGGAACATAAAGAAGCCGTGACTTCTGTTTTAGCAATGTCCCCTACTAACCCCATTGCAGCACCCTGTACAGATGCACTATGTCCTACCAGCAAGATATTTTCAGGATAGCATTCACTAGCCAACAATTGGGCAGTTTTTCCACAACGCTCTTGTACTTGTACCTCAGTTTCTGGATATTCAGCGCTGACAACTGGTGTATAATCAGAATCTATTCTGGGGAATAGTGCCTTTAACTCAGAAATTGAGTGTATTTCCGGTGCTTCTGTCATCCAGTGGGGATTTAACCACTCACTCAAACCTGTTTCTAGTTTAATCCCTAAATTTAAAACTTCTGCCACGGCGTTGGCTGTTTGTACAGTGCGCATAAATGGGGAAGCGAAAATATGAGTAATGGTTTCTGTTTGCAGACGTTGAGCTAACTGCTGAGTTTGTACTATACCATCTTCAGACAAAGGCGGGTCATAACGTCTGACTGCTGTGAGAAACCACTCAGGGTGAACGAAATCCAGACGGTTAGCGTGTCTGGCTATCCAAACTATTTGATTCATAAAACCATTTCATCGCCAGTTTCCTAGATCACCTAGCCCGTGAATTGTACCATGAAGCGGCGGTCAATCCAGTCTTTCCCACACCAGAAAACCCAGTGAGGGGATGAAGTCAAAGCGCCTCTAGTGGCGATCGCTCGTTTGTCCCCAGTCCCGATTAAACTTAAATATTCTGGCTGTGGTCTATAGACTTTCAAAGATTTACCTGATAATATTCTTTGTAAATTCTCAAACAATGGTTTACCCTGGCGTACCGCAAATACTCCAGCTTTAGGACAGGGATGATTTACCATCGTCGCAATATCCCCCGCAGCAAATACCTCTGGGTGAGTTTGACTTTGTAAGGTATCTCCTACTAAAATAAATCCTTGCTCATCTGTACCTAGTCCTGTCGTTCTTATCCATGGGGGTGCGGATGCTTGGGTTACCCAAAATACTTTTTGCGACTCTACCAATAACCCCGATACACATTTTACCTGCAACATTTCTGGTGTTTCCCCATTGCTGTGTTGGGGTGCAATTTCCGCCACGGTTTCCCCTAGATGTAAATTTATCCCCCGTTGAGTGACAATCTGCTGCAATTGACCTTGCACTGATTGGGGATAATTGGGTAACAGTTGCTCCTGACGCCCAAATAAATGAATTGTCAAACCCTGATTTTGTGATCTAATTCTCTGGAGGTGAGTTTGCATGGATAGTACTAACTCTACACCCCCCGCACCACAACCGACAACAGCTATACTTACGGGTTGCTCAGGGTTTTTAGCTACACGTTCTAATAGTCCATACCAATGTTCTAACAATTTTGGTACTGGTTTAGCAGCAATAGCATATTCTGCAGCACCTGGTACAGATATTGTAGCTGGGGTGCTGCCAATGTCAATAGATAGGATATCAAAGTTCACCGGTAGACCTGTAGCACAAATAACTGTGTGGTTTTTCAAGTCTAGTCCCACCGCTCTATCAATATATAACTGTGCGTGAGCAAGGTTAGTCAATTTTTCTAAGTTGATGTGACACTGTTTATAGGTATAAAATCCTGCAATATGACCAGGTAACATACCGGAGTAAGGTGTATTTACATCTGGGGTAATTAATGTTAACTTAACTCCTGGTAAAGGATGTTGGGCAACCTTTTTCAAAACGATAGCATGGCTGTGACCACCACCAATTAATACTAAGTGTTTCTTGGGCATTTTTCCCTACTCCAATCTTGAGACTTTACTCCCGGTTGGGGATATTGCGATCGCCTCTGATCACCTCTGATCACCTGGACAATATCCCCGACTTCCATAGTGGGTCAACCGTTAACAATCATAGTTGACGGTTGACTGGGAAGAGGTGTGACCATCAACAGCCATTAACCGGGGAATTTATTCCCCGTCTAATAGCAAAAGTCCACTAAAAGTGGACTGGTAGGTTACATATAATACTCTAAGCGATGATTGTTCACCTTATTTATCATGTTATATTTAACACCCATTCGGATTTATCCGACTTTAGCTTATGGCTAACGCCACGCTATCGCTATCAGACAGGGGTTTATAACCCCTGGCTCCCGGTTGTCGTAGCTCTTAAACCCTGACCCGTCACCCGTCAACGGTCATCTATATTAAGGTGCTAAACTGAGTTAAATCCCTGGTAGCATTAGAGGCGATCGCACCTTCAGTCCCGATTAATTGCGTTGCTGCTGGGTTGGTATCCATACCGTAAAAATTGAACCAATGGCTACAGTAGATTCCACTTCAATTCGACCGCGATGGAGTTCTACCAGTTGTTTAGTTAAGGCTAAACCGAGTCCTGTACCTTCGTAGCGCCGGCGATAGGGTGTATCTAATTGCTGAAATTTTTCAAACATCACTGGTAATTGTTCTTCAGGAATACCAATTCCAGTGTCTTCAATTTGAAAGACAGCCATATCATCTTCTACCCAGATCCGCAAGGTAACACTGCCACCTCCTGGGGTAAACTTAATCGCATTGGTTAATAAATTCCAGAGAATTTGTTCTACTCGCTGTACATCAGCAGTAAACAGATCCCGTTGGGGGTCGATTTGTAAATCCAGTTGAAGATTAACCTGTTGGTTATCAGCTTTTTCTAATAGTGACTCTAGGGAATTTTTGGCGGTATGGGTTAGGGAAAATTCCGTAATATTTAATACAGTTTTTCCCGCTTCAATTTGGGATAAATCCAGGATGTCATTAATTAGCTCTAATAAATGTTCTCCACTGTCATGGATGGTTTGCAGGTAATCTCGTTGACGTTGACTCAGTTCTCCGAGAGGCCAACGTAACAAAGTGGAAGACATCCCAATCACATAGGTTAAAGGCGTGAGTAATTCGTGACTGATGGTAGCCAGAAATTCGCTTCTGAGGCGACTAGCAGCTTCTGCAGCTAGTAAAGCCTCCCGTAGGGCTTTTGTCCGCTCAATTACTCGTTGTTCTAAACTTTGTTTTTCTTGGGTAAGGGTGCGGGTAGCTTTTTGTAAAGATTGCATCAACTCAGCTTGATGAATAGCAATGGCTAATTGTTCCGCTATGGAAGTGAGTAAACTTTGATCACTTTCGCTCCACTCCCGTGGGGTATGACATTGATGAGCAATCAATAGACCCCACAGATTTTGCTCAAATATAATTGGTGCTACCAACTTAGCCCTAACTTGGCATTTTCGTAATAAATTCAATAAACATTCTTCTGTGACATAAGTTTTTTCCACGTCGTCAATTACTAAGGTAAATCCTTGGCGATACTTTGCTAAACAGGTGGAGTTCTTAGACCAGCAGTCGTTTTCTTGATAAGACAACACCGATGAAATCGCACCTTCAGCCCTCTCCTCATAGACAATACAACCCCCCATCTCTCCTGGGGGTAGGTTTTCATCTATGGTTATGCCATGTAAGCTATCAGTTTTGACACTCAAACCCTGAAATTTATATATTACTAATCGATCCAGTGCCAGAAATTCCCGTACCATACCGATCGCCGTGGCCATAATCACTGGTAAATCTAAGCTTTTGCGAATCTGGGTGGTCACCTGATTTAACAGTCGCTCTTGCAAAATCTGTTTTTTTAAGGCATCTTCCACAGGCTGACAAGTATAAACTTGAGGAATGGCTACGCATCCCGGGCTATCAGCAGGGGTTAAAGGATCTATAATCTTCTGGGATGACCCTGTGCCGATATACTCTAATAACAACAGTGTAAATTTAGTTTGGGTCTGAGCATCATTAGGTCTGACAAGCTCTCGATAGCGTTCCAGATTTTGGTGTGTGTCAGAATTTCCCTCAAACAAGTCTCGTACCTGGGAGACAAATAAAGCGATCGCCTCAGAATTAAATGTCAAACTGCTATTGTATGCGGCGCAATTCCCCCCATCCCCCGGTGCTAAAGTTCCCACCAAAAGGGCGCTAAACTCCTGAGAAATCAACAGCGTAAACCTTTGATTGCGCCACTCTTGGGGTAAAGAAATCCTGACTAATACAGACTCAGTAAGTACCAGTGCAGCACTTCCGACGACTTGAGCCATCTGCTGTAACAATTCCCCCAGCTGATTATATACAACTAAAGGCAAGTTTCGAGAAAAACTCAAATCAGGAGAACTAAGCATTTTTAATGGTCTGGTAATAATTTACGTGGCGGAAGACAGTGTAAAATCTCTTGTAGAGTGCGTCAGATATGAAAAATCTGTTTATTGATGGCATTCATGCACTTCTTGGCATCCTATTAATATGTCATGTAATAACTTGCACGGGCGAAAACAGTGTTATATTCAACAGTTTAAGGGGGTAATACAAGATTATGCATCGTATCAGCGCCACACCGGGGGGATGGAATCAGTCCGCAGGGTTAGTTTTGATCGAACAATCTCCCGCTCCTTTTGTATTCATTACCGCCGCTGATACCGACATTCAAACCCTAGCAGTAGCAGTGACTCAATTACCACCAAACTTCCCAGCCATCAGGGTTGCTAGTCTGTTGCAGTTACAGCAAGAAATAACTATAGATTCCTATGCTGAGGAAGTTTTAGAATCTGCCCAAGTGATTATTTTGCGTCTGTTAGGAGGACGTTCTTATTGGGCATATGGTTTAGGAGTGGTGCAAGAAATTGTACAACGTCAAGGTACAACTCTGATTGTAATGCCTGGTGACGACGGTCTAGACCCAGAATTAATTTCCCAATCTACTTTGCCTTTAAGTGTTATTAATCAAGTATTACAATATTTCCGAGAAGGCGGAGTAGAAAATATTGTTAACGCTCTAAAATTTATCTGTGATACCTGTCTTCATACTTCTTTCCAAGCCTCACCACCAAAAGGAGTTCCCCGTGTTGGGTTATATAACTGGGGAATGGCGACTAGGAAATCAGCAATACCTAAAGTGGGCATTCTTTTCTACCGCGCTCATTATCTATCTGGTAATACTAAAGTAATTGATGCCTTGTGTACAGCCCTGGCAAAACGTAATTTACAACCTGTACCAGTGTTTGTTTCCTCATTGCGTGATCCTGATGTTCAAGGAGAATTAAGTGAGTTTTTCCAGCCTAAAGATACAGACCAAATAGGAGTACTACTAAATACTACGAGCTTTTCTCTGGCGCGGTTGGAAGCAGAAGCACCCCAGCTAGACCTTTGGCAAAAATTGAATGTCCCAGTCTTACAAGTTATCCTCAGTGGTGGTGGAGTGGAGCAGTGGGAATCACAATTACAAGGACTTTCCCCCCGGGATATAGCCATGAATGTGGCGCTACCAGAGGTAGATGGGCGGATTATTACCCGCGCGGTTTCTTTTAAAACCGTACAAAAGCGCCATCCTGACTTAGAAACAGATGTGATGGTTTATGAACCAGTGAGCGATCGCATTGAGTTTGTGTCCCAACTAGCAGCCAACTGGGTAAACCTGCGCTCCCAGCCTCCCCAAAAGCGCCGTATTGCCCTGATTTTGGCAAATTACCCCAATCGCAACGGCAGATTAGCTAATGGCGTAGGATTGGACACACCAGCCAGTTGTGTAGAAATAATTAAGGCTTTACAAAATGGGGGTTATGTGGTAGAGAATCCCCCCAGAAATGGAGATGAATTAATCGACATTCTGACTAGTGGGGTAACTAATGACCCAGAAGGTAGAGATTTTCGCCCTGTGCTGCAAAGTGTTGACCGTGACGATTATCAAAAGTATTTTGCTAGTTTACCCACAACTGTACAGCAAGAAATTACTCAAACATGGGGATGTCCTGACTCTTTCCCCATTCCAGGAATCCAACTGGGTAACATATTTGTAGGGATTCAACCACCACGGGGTTATGATATTGACCCCAGTTTGAATTATCATGCACCGGATTTAGTACCCACTCATGCTTATTTAGCCTTTTATTATTGGGTGAGGGAAATTTTCAGCGCGGATGCAGTGGTTCATGTGGGGAAACATGGCAATTTAGAATGGTTACCCGGTAAAAGTGTCGCCTTATCCAGTCATTGTTATCCCGAAGTAGCTTTCGGACCACTTCCCCATTTTTACCCCTTCATTGTCAATGACCCAGGGGAGGGTTCTCAAGCTAAACGTCGGGCCCAAGCGGTGATTTTAGACCACCTCACTCCCCCCATGACCAGAGCAGAACTTTATGGCGCACTACAACAGTTAGAAAACTTGGTAGATGAATATTATGAGGCGGAAAGTTTAGATCCTGGGCGCTTACCGTCAATTCGCGATCGCATTCGGGAATTAGTTATCCAAGAAAATCTCCACCAAGAGCTAGGTATTGCCATAGAAAGCGATATTTTAAAGTTTGAATCAGTAATTTTAAACTTCATCGGTGGCTATCTGTGTGAACTCAAAGAAGCGCAAATTCGCGACGGTTTACATATTTTCGGTCAATGTCCCCAAGGGCGACAACTGCGAGATTTAATAGTGGCGATCGCCCGTATCCCTAACCGTTACTCCCTAGGTATCACCCGTCACCTAGCCACAGAGTGGGGACTAGAGTTTGACCCCCTAACCACGGATTTTCACACTCAGTTATCAGAAATTGATCAGCAAATTTTACACAACATCACCCCAAAAACCTGTCGCACCGTCGGCGACGCAGTAGAAGTTCTGGAAATACACGCCGCCCAATTAGTAGAACAACTCCTGAATACTCTCCCCCGCTCATCCCCCCATCTTGACTGGATTAAAACTAAACTCATCCCCGCCTTAGAACAAACCAAAGACGAAATCACCAACTTACTCCAGGGACTCAATGGTAAGTATATCCCCAGCGCCCCCTCAGGCGCACCCACCCGGGGAAGACCAGAAGTTTTACCCACCGGGAGAAACTTTTATTCTGTGGATATTCGCGCCATTCCCACAGAAAGCGCTTGGGATGTGGGGAGAAAAGCCGCTGAAAATCTGATTGAATGTTACACCCAAGAAAACGGCGAGTATCCCCAAACCTTGGGTTTATCCTTGTGGGGTACTGCAACCATGCGCACCGGGGGCGATGATATCGCCGAAGCCCTAGCTTTAATGGGAGTGCGTCCTGTTTGGGACAGTGCGGCGCGGCGTGTAGTAGACTTTGAAATCTTACCCTTGAGCATTTTGGGTCGTCCCCGTGTTGATGTTACCTTGCGGATTTCGGGATTTTTTCGGGATGCTTTCCCCAATTTAATTGACTTATTCGAGCAAGCTGTAATCGCAGTGGCCGCACTCAATGAACCCCAAGACTTTAACCCCCTGGCGGCACGAGTCAGCCAAGATACTCAGTTTTGGATGCAACAAGGCTTAACAGTGGAATCAGCGAGAGTGCGATCGCAATACCGGGTTTTTGGTTCTCAACCCGGTGCCTATGGTGCCGGTCTCCAAGGGCTGATGACATCACAAAACTGGATAGATGAGCAAGACTTAGCCCGTGCTTATATAAACTGGAGTTGCTACGCTTACACCAGTGGTAGTTCCCCCGATAGTCAAGGGGAATTAGTGGGTATTTCGGCACCAGAAGCCTTTGAGCAACGCCTAACACAAATGCAAATTGTTTTACACAATCAAGATAACCGGGAACACGACTTACTCGACTCTGATGATTATTACCAATTTCAAGGCGGTTTAACAGCAGCCGTGCGATCGCTACAAGGAAACAACCCGCAAACCTACTTTGGTGATCATTCTCATCCCGCTCAACCAAAAGTGCGCACCCTCAAAGCCGAAATTGCCCGGGTGTATCGTTCCCGTGTAGTTAACCCCAAATGGATTTCCGGAATGATGCGCCATGGTTACAAAGGTGCCTTTGAAATGGCGGCGACGGTAGATTATTTATTTGCCTATGATGCCACAGCCCAATGTGTCGAAGACCATATGTATGAGGGTGTGACACAAGCATATTTACTAGACCCTATAGTTTGTGAATTTATCCAGGATAAAAATCCTTGGGCAATGCGTGATATTGCCGATAAATTATTAGAAGCGCACCAGCGAGGTTTATGGCAGGATGTAAACAGCAAGACATTAGATAAGTTGCGAAATCTCGTACATCAAGCAGAAGCAACCATCGAAGAAAAATAAATCAGGAGATATCACATGGACAATCTTGCATATTTATATTTAGCCAATACCTATGAAAACAGTGCATCCAGTGAATTAGCATCCTTGAGTGTCTTATTCAAGAAAGCATCTGCCCCCGACTGGAAACGCCTTTCTGGTGGAGCCTGGAAGCACTTGTTACCCTTAGCTGTGGCTATATCTATTCTTAGTTCTATCAGCAGTGCTTTCGCACTACAACGAGGTGATCAAGGTCCTTCGGTAGCCAACCTCCAAAGACAATTGCAACAAGCTGGCTTTTACCGAGAGCAGATCACACAAGTCTATGATTTTTCCACAGAAGATGCTGTACGGCGTTTTCAATCATCTCAAGGTTTAGTAGTTGATGGGGTTCTGGGAGTAGAGACACGGCAAAAATTAGAAACCTCGCTGAGAAAACCAGTAAATCCCCAACCCTCCACACCAACTATTACCAGCACCGTAGTACCCACCATCAACAGTCATGTAGAATCTATTCCCCCGCTGACCACTGCTAGTACACCGTTTGAGACAGTAAAAACCTCAACACCGCAACCACAAAAAGTTACAACTGCGAAAACTCCCACTCAACGCCGTCATCCCCAGTTGCTCCACAGAGGTGATCAAGGCGAAGATGTCAGGGTTTTACAAGAAAGGCTGCGAGTTGCAGGTTTCTATTCTGGTAAAGCCACCGGGGTCTTTGGTCCGGTTACTGAAGAAGCTGTCAAACAATTCCAAACAGCTTCTAAATTAGATGCTGATGGCATTGTTGGCCCGTCCACAATCAAAAAATTGCCCCCTGTGGGCGTTGGTGGCGCAACAACAACCCCTCCCACACCCAGACAAACAGCTAATCCAGACAATCTCAGAATGGGTAATCGGGGTCAAGCCGTCAGACTGCTTCAAGAACATTTGATCGCGGCCGGATATCTAACCGCAACACCAACCGGGTATTTTGGTTCCCAGACTGATGATGCTGTGCGTAGGTTTCAAGCCGCTAATCACTTAGCTGTCAGTGGAATTGCTGGACCGACTACTAGAGCTAAGTTATATAGCTTAATTAACACCGGCCGCCAGGGTGATTTCAGTGTCTTGGAAATTCAAAGGCGACTACAAGCACAGGGTTTCTATCGAGGTGATCTCAACGGCGTTATGTCCGATGAGACTAAACGCGCTCTTCAGCAAGCAAAAACATTTTACGGCATCAATGTAAGTAATCTCACTAGCGGAAAACTTTAGGCTCTATGGCTACAAAGGCATCAGAGACCGTTGGCACTGAGGACAGACTGCATGAATTGTCATTTGACAGTCTAGCAGGTGGAATCCCTCTTTTTGAGCCGTTTTTGCACCTATTTTTAAAATCGAGTCGTTTTTAAACTCGATAGTCGCGTTACATTTAACACAAATTAAATGGTGGTGATGATGGGGGGAGGGTTGGTTAATTTCATAATGCTTATGTCCTTCTCCCAGTTCTAGTTCCCGCAAAATCCCCATCCGTGCCATCAATTTCAACGTCCGATAGACTGTTGAAAGGCTGATTCCCTGACCCTCAGTCTCCAGTCGATGATAAAGATCCTCAGCGCTGAGATGTTCACCTTGGGGAAGTTCTTGGAAAATGTGTAAAATCGTCTCCCGTTGGGGTGTTAAACGCCAACCTCTATCATTTAGTTCTGCCTTGAGCGAAGAAGATGTGTAAACAGTCATATTAATTCTTTTCTCAACAAAGCCTATTAGTTGAGAATATAACAAATTCTGGGATTAAGCAATAAATATTTCTTCTTGCTAAATATTATAGTATTTCCCATGCTCGTGAGGTACAATTTTTTTAGTTTGAGGGAACACCGGAACACCGGAACAGGGAATTGGTGTATACTTCATGAGCCTGAAAAAGGCTATATCAATAAATTAGTGAAAAAAAACCCTGGTAAATCTATGGAACCTCCGCCACCCTAAGCCATGACTAGGAGAAAGCCAATGGTAGATTTGTTTGGTTGTGGAACCTAGGCGGTTCCAGATTTGAACCTAACTTAAGGACTCTAAATAATCCCGGATAAAGTTGCGTCGTTTCGGTTGGCGCAGCTTTTGCAAAGCTTTGGATTCTATTTGACGTACTCTTTCTCTAGATAAGTCCAGAGCGCGGCCAATTTCGGCTAGGGAGTAAGGATGACCATCCGCTAAACCAAACCGCATCAGTATTACATCACGTTCACGGCTAGTTAAATCTGCTAACAGAGTATGCAAGTCTCTTTGTAAAGATTCTCGCACTAACATTTCTTCGGGGGTAATCCCGTCGGTTTCCAATAATTCCCCTAATTCGGTGTCTTTATCTTTGCCTACCTTCGTCTCCATGGACACGGAACGTGGTACTTTAAGTAACACTTCCCTGACTTGGTTTGGTGTCATTTCTAACTCAATGGCTAGGTCTTCTAAGGTGGCTGTACGACCTTTTTCTTGAGAAATTTTCCGTTGTGCTTTTTTGATTTTGTTCAGCTTTTCTGTAATATGAACAGGTAAGCGAATTGTGCGGCTATAAGTGGCGATCGCCCGTGTAATTCCCTGACGAATCCACCAATAAGCATATGTACTAAAGCGATATCCCTTAGTGGGGTCAAATTTCTCGACCGCTCTTTCTAAGCCTAAAGTTCCCTCTTGGACTAAATCCAATAATTCTAAGCCCCGATTTTGATACTTTTTCGCCACGGACACTACCAAGCGCAAATTAGCCTTGATCATGTGTTCCTTAGCTTGGAGTCCTTGGGATTTGATTTGTTCTAGCTCTTCTACTGTTAACTCAGCAATTTCTGCCCAGCGGCGTTTGCCATTTGCTAAAGTAGGTTTGAGATCCAATAGATTCATCCCCGCACTACTAGCCCACCTTTCCAAAGATGGGCGGTGTCCTAGTTCAGATGTCAGACGCTCCTGAACCTCAATTAACTTGAGAAATGGCACAATCACTTGATCCCCTTGCTGTGCCGCATTAGTTAGTACAGTCCGCATCCGCAAGTAGCGTTGAACTTTTTGGGCTTCTGAAACTTCTTGATCCCGCCCCAGAAGCTGTACTCGCCCAATTTCCTGAAGATATAAACGTACTAGGTCTGTACTCCGACGGTTAGTACTCCCTTCCAAGTGAGCATGGTCTGTTGCTGCTACTTGCAACTCTTGGATATCATCAGCCGATAACTCATCATCAATAGTCAGTTCTGTATTCAAACTCTCGACAGACTTCTGAGTGTAGGAAGCCTCATCTGCATAAAAAGATATTGCTGGCATATGGCTAGTCTCAATGGCTCCAGGTAACAATAGATAATGGCGCAACTAATGAACTGGTGCTATTGCGTGATTCAACATGAACTAATCTGGTAGAGGTTTTAGTTAAGCTTCTGAGCCAGAAAACACACTGATATTTTTCACACTGTTACCGATGTATCGGTTGAGCGTTTCAATTGAACCAATAGCTATTCAAATCTATATCTAGGCTTTAAATAAACATGGAATATTTTAGTGAGGGTTTTAACACAGGATATTTATATGGCTGATGCCACAATACGCTATCAGGCTGATGTTGGTAACTTGTAAAACTTGTTTTACAAGTTGGTAACTTGTAAAACATATGTTTACCATCGCTATAGTGATATATACATCGGGGTGAAAGAATATCCTGACGATTTTATGATTTTTTTTTCTAGGGATTATTCAGGTTCACACTACTCGTAATACTTTGTCATCCTACGCAGGATTAACAGTTGTACTCTGGCTTAATATCTCGTAGCATTAGTTCCTCCAAAGCTTGTCGCGGTGTGACTTCACCTTGCAGCAAGGCATAAACTTGTTCGGTAATGGGGATAGCAATACTGTGCTCCTGGGCTCGTTTGATTAAGACTTGACAAGTATTCACACCTTCGGCTGTTCCTGGTAAATTTGCCAGAACTTCTACTAGTGTTTTACCCCCAGCCATCTGGTAACCAACTTGGTAATTACGACTGAGGGGACTGTTACAAGTCGCTAACAAATCTCCTAGACCTGATAAACCATAAAATGTTTCCGTCTTTGCACCCCAATTTTGGCCAATGCGAACCATTTCCGTCAGTCCACGGGTGACTAAGGCGGCTTTGGCGTTGGTTCCTAGATGCAAGCCATCACATACACCAGCAGCGATCGCCATAATATTTTTTAATGTTCCCCCTAGTTCCACACCGATGGGGTCAGGATTGGTATATACCCGGAAACAACTAGAAGAAAATACCTGTTGCACCAATTGAGCCGCTTTCTGGTTCTTGCTGGCCACTACTGTTGCTGCTGGTAGTGATTGGCGAATTTCCGCCGATAAATTTGGCCCCGACAAAACAACTACTGGATGGTCAGGGAATGCTCCTTGCCAAATTTGCGAGGGGGTACAGGTAGTTTGGGGATCTAGTCCTTTGGTAGCTGTGACAAAAATTGTTTTGGCTGACAGGGGGAGGAATTCCATTTGAGACACTATTTCACTCACCCCTGTCATGGAGATAGCCGACAAGATGATGTCAGCATTTTGTAAAACTGCTGATAAACTTACTTTTCCCCCACGTGACCAGATACGCACCTCATGGCCGTTGTCCGTGGCTAAGTTGGCTAAGGCCATAGCCCAAGCACCAGCACCCAGTATACCTATGGTAGTTTTTTGCACCACTTTTAACAATCATTGACAATTACTTAAAGACTCTGTACCGACCTGACGCGGGTAGCGTTGCATTAGTTCTCTGACTTGCTCTGCATGATATGAGCTTCTTGTCAAGGGTGAAGAAACAACTTGTAAAAATCCGATTTCCTCACCGAAGACCTGCCAAGCTGCAAATTGTTCTGGGCTGATAAAGTCATTAACTTGCAAGTGTTTTTGACTGGGTTGGAGATATTGCCCAATGGTCAAAATGTCACAATCTACACTGCGTAAATCTGCCATGACTTGGCGGACTTCCCCATCAGTTTCACCCAGACCCACCATAATCCCAGATTTGGTGTATACTTGAGGCGCTATTTGCCGCGATCGCCCCAATAATTCTAAACTCCGTCGGTAGTTTCCCTGGGGACGTACCCGGCGATATAACCGCTCTACGGTTTCTGTGTTGTGGTTGAGTACCTCTGGGGAGGCTTGTAAAATCACTTCTAAAGCCTTCCAATTACCGCACAAGTCAGGAATTAACACCTCAATTGTGGTTTGAGGTGAGAGTTCCCGCACCGCTTGAATACACAGCACAAACTGAGAAGCACCACCATCAGGTAAATCATCACGGTTGACCGAAGTAATCACCACATGATTTAGTTTCATCCGCTCCACAGCTGCTGCTAGTCGTCCTGGTTCTGTGGGGTCTAGAGGTTGGGGTTTTTTCTCAAAGTCAATATCACAGTAAGGACAGGCGCGGGTACAAGCCGGACCCATAATTAAAAATGTGGCTGTACCAGCTTGAAAGCACTCACCAATATTAGGACATGACGCTTCTTCACAAACTGTGTTAAGCGCTAAATCCCGCAAAATTTCTTTAACGTTACCAACGCGCTGCCATTGAGGCGCTTTTACTCGCAACCAGTCTGGTTTAACAGTCACAATCTGCCCTTATGAAGTTATACAAATCTCATCCTAGCAAACGGTAGCTTAATGAGTTAGGGTAAGATATTGATTATATATCAACAAAGTTGTACTATCATGATATAATCGTATCTTGTATGTCGTGGCGGGATGTAGCGCAGCTTGGTAGCGCACTTCGTTCGGGACGAAGGGGCCGCTGGTTCGAATCCAGTCATCCCGATGTACATTAACTTAATTTTATTTGTCCGCGTTGCCCAACTACCTAGTCATCAAGGTGTATTGGCGTTCAAAACTATGACAATCATAACTTTTATAGCCTTTTTCAGGCTCATGAAGTACACACCTATTCCCTGTTCCCTCTTCGGTGTGTTCCCTCAAACTAAAAAAAATTGTACCTCACGAGCATGGGAAATCCTATATTGATTTCTATTGCTTCAGTTAGGAAAAATCCCAAACGAAGTGCGCCTTTCACCCCACCTAAATTCGAGTAGATGACTTGAATCTGGCCGCCCTAAACCTGGAAATGCAGCAGCACCTATGAACTCCAGCACCCATGACCATGATTTTTATGCTTGGACACAAGAACAAGTAAACCTGTTAAAAACAGGACAACTTGATCAAGTCGATTGGCAAAATATTGTCGAAGAAATAGAAGACATAGGACGCTCAGAAAAACGACAAATAGAAAGTAGATTATAAATTTTAATTATACACCTTTTAAAATGGCAATTTCAGCCCAGCTTACGCTCTCGCAGTTGGCAATTAACCATTAAAGAGCAACGGCTGCGTTTAGAAAAACTCCTGGAAAAAAACCCTAGTCTTCAACCTCATCTCACTGCAGCCATAGAAGATGTTTATCCTCTAGCTACCATTAGCGCCGAAAGAGAAACGGGATTATCATCATTTCCCCAAACCTGTCCCTACAAACTCACAGAGATTTTATCCCCTGAATTTTTACCACAGTAAATTATAGAGATATCCCAGACTTCTCAGAGGATGCTTGTCAAGTATTAAACAGGTAATTTTTATCTTAGGGAACAGGGAACAGGGAATAGGGAACAGGGAATAGGGAACACACCGAAACAATAAAATCCAGTCCCCTTTCCCCTATAAAGGGAAAGGTGAGGGAGGGGTAAAACAATATTTGATACACTAATCATACCTTTTAAAACATCCTCTCACATTCATTTTATGCAGTAGCCATGAATCTGAATAGAAGTCGGGGATATGAGACTCAGGAAAGGGAGGATGATCTTTAAGTTTGACTTAAACCGAATCAGTAGAGGTGGTTTAAGTAGACCTAAAAAAGTTCTTTTATGGACTCTTGAGAAATACCCGCGTCTTCAGACAGGGGAAGCTTCATTGATTGTATAATATTGCCCGGAGTAATTTAATCACCACTGGAGAATCCACGATGAATCAGCGCCCAGAACCAGTCCAGTTTGATGTAGTCTTAGTTGGTACTGGTAATGCTCCCGAATTAGTAGCGGTGTTGGGGAGAATCCAGGGTCTGCTGAGGGATTATAGTAGTCCTGACCCCAAAACAAGGGTAAAAGCCATATCCCAAGCACTGCAGTATGGCGATGAGGGGGTTAATTTACTTCTCCAAGCTTTAAGCACAGATGAATCAGCAGATGTAAAAGATGCAGCCTATAATCTGCTAGTGTCTAAGTATGGAAAATTAATTGAGATTATTCAGGCTTTAAAAACTTATAAATCACGAAAATCAATATCTTCATGGCAGTTGCAGTATACCACTGCACATACAGATGCGGTTAACTCAGTAGCCTTCAGCCCCGATGGTCGCACCTTAGCCTCCGGCAGCGATGATCACACCATCAAACTGTGGGATGTGACCACCGGGCTGGAAATCGCCACCCTGACTGGACATTCAGATGTGGTTAGTTCAGTAGCCTTCAGCCCCGATGGTTGTACCTTAGCCTCTAGTAGTTATGATAACACCATCAAACTGTGGGATGTGACCACCGGGAGGGAAACCGCCTCCCTCACAGATGGGTTTGTTTCAGTAGCCTTCAGCCCCGATGGTCGCACCTTAGCTTCTGGTAGTTGGGATAATATCACACTGTGGGACATGGTAACCGGGAGGGAAATCGCCTCCCTCACAGATGGGTTTGGTTCAGTAGCCTTCAGCCCCGATGGTCGCACCTTAGCCTCTAGTAGTTATGATCACACCATCAAACTGTGGGATGTGGCCACCGGGAGGGAAATCGCCTCCCTCAATGGACATTCAGATGGGTTTGGTTCAGTAGCCTTCAGCCCCGATGGTCGCACCTTAGCCTCTAGTAGTTATGATCACACCATCAAACTGTGGGATGTGGTAACCCAGCGGCGAATCGCCTCCCTCATCGGACATGGAAATTACCTTAACTCAGTAGCCTTCAGCCCCGATGGTCGCACCTTAGCCTCTAGTAGTTATGATCACACCATCAAACTGTGGGATGTGGCCACCGGGGGGGAAATCGCCTCCCTCAATGGACATACAGATAACGTTAACTCAGTAGCCTTCAGCCCCGATGGTTGTACCTTAGCTTCCGGTGCAGATGATCAAACCATCAAACTGTGGGATGTGGTAACCCAGCGGCGAATCGCCTCCCTCAGCGGACATACAGATAAAGTTAACTCAGTAGCCTTCAGCCCCGATGGTCGCACCTTAGCTTCCGGTGGAGATGATCAAACCATCAAACTGTGGGATGTGTTAAGCCAGCGGCGAATCGCCTCCCTCATCGGACATTCAGATAACGTTAGTTCAGTAGCCTTCAGCCCCGATGGTGGCACCTTAGCCTCTGGGTGTTGGGAGACTATCAAACTGTGGGATGTCGCCACCAGGTTGGAAATCGCCTCCCTCACGGAGGGCGTTAGTTCAGTAGTATTTAGCCCCGATGGTCGCACCTTAGCCTCTGGTGGTTATGAAACCGTCAAACTGTGGGATGTATCCACCCTACGGGAAATAACCTCCCTCAAGGGACATTCAGATGACGTTAATTCAGTAGCATTTAGCCCCGATGGTCGCACCTTAGCCTCTGGTGGTTATGAAACCATCAAACTGTGGGATGTATCCACCCTAAGGGAAATCACTTCCCTCATCGGACATTCATATGGGGTTAACTCAGTAGCCTTCAGCCCCAGCAATGGTCACATTTTAGCCTCCTCGGGTAGTGAGGATGAAACCATCAAATTGTGGGATGCTGTCAACAGGGGGGAAATAGCCTCCATCACTCGAGGTTCAGTTGGCGTTGGTTCAGTAGCATTTAGCCCCGATGGTCGCACCTTAGCCTCTGGTGTGGATAACATCAAACTGTGGGATGTCGCCACCCTACAGGAAATCACCTCCCTCACGGGACATTCAAATTACGTTAATTCAGTAGCATTTAGCCCCGATAGTCGCACCTTAGCCTCTGGCGATCGGGATGGAAGCATCAAGATTTGGCAACGGCGTTAATAGAGATATCCCCGACTTCTCAGTGTCATTTTATGCAGTAGCCATAAATCTGAATAGAAGTCGGGGATATGAGAGTCAGGAGCGGTGATTAACCACCCATGACCTTACTGATAAGCATCCATAGGTAAACAAGCACAAACAAAATGGCGATCGCCAAAAGCCGAGTCAACCCTCCCCACACTAGGCCAGAACTTATATTCACGAGTCCAGGGACCAGGGTAAGCAGCTTGTTCACGGGAATAGCCATGATTCCAGAGTCCCGCAATCAAACTGTGAGCCGTATGGGGTGCATTTTTGAGCGGATTATCTTGCAGATCCATCTGGCCAGATTCAATAGCAGATATTTCTCCCCGGATAGCAATCAACGCCTCACAGAACCGATCTAACTCTGCGCGAGATTCGCTTTCTGTGGGTTCCACCATCATAGTACCCGCCACAGGCCAAGACACAGTAGGCGCATGGAAACCATAATCAATCAGCCGCTTGGCGATATCATCAACTTCGATCAGCGCCGACTTTTTCACCCCCCGTAAATCTAAAATACACTCATGGGCGACAAAATCATTTTTGCCCTTATACAGCACCGGATAGTAAGACTTTAAGCGGTGGGCGATATAATTAGCATTGAGAATTGCCACCTTAGTCGCCTGGGTCAAACCCTCAGACCCCATCATAGTAATGTACATCCAAGAGATAACTAAAATACTAGCACTACCCCAGGGCGCAGCAGCCACCGCCCCAATTTGAGCATCGCCAGAGGGTATAACCGGGTGTCCAGGGAGGAAAGGGACAAGATGTTGAGCCACACCAATCGGTCCCATACCAGGGCCACCGCCACCATGAGGAATACAGAAAGTTTTATGCAGATTTAAATGACAGACATCCGCCCCAATATCTCCAGGGCGACAAATACCCACTTGGGCATTCATATTCGCCCCATCCATATACACTTGTCCACCGTGATGGTGAATAATGGCGCAGATTTCCTGAATCCCTTCCTCAAACACACCATGAGTGGAAGGATAGGTGACCATTAAAGCCGCCAGTTGATCCCCGTATTTAACCGCCTTGGTTTGCAAATCATCCAGGTCAATATTACCCAAAGCATCACAAGCAACTGGGATCACCTTCATCCCACACATCACCGCACTGGCGGGATTAGTTCCGTGGGCGGACTCAGGAATTAAACAAATATTACGGTGTCCTTCCCCCCGACTGTGGTGATATTGACGAATTACCAAAAGTCCTGTATACTCACCCTGAGAACCGGCATTAGGTTGTAAAGAAATTCCCGCAAAACCTGTAATTTCCGCTAACCAGGTTTCCAGTTGCTGGAAGAGGATTTGATAACCCCGGGTTTGTGCAACCGGCGCGAAGGGATGAATCTTAGCGAACTCCTCCCAAGTAACGGGGATCATCTCTGCGGTAGCATTCAGTTTCATGGTACAGGAACCCAAGGGAATCATGGATGTAGTTAAAGATAAATCCTTGGTTTCTAGCTGATGCAGATAACGTAATAACTCAGTTTCGGAGTGATAGCGGTTAAACACCGGATGAGTTAGATAACTGCTGGTGCGCTCCAATAACAGATGAGAATAGGAATCAGAAGTTAAATCTTCTAGAGTAAAGGGTAAGTCATCGCTGAGAGCGAAAATCTGCCACAGATCAATTAAATCTTCTGGGGTAGTAGTTTCATCTAGGGAAATACCCACAGATGTAGGATCAAAAACCCGGAGATTAATCTTTCTGGCTTGACAAGCTTGCAGAATTGGTGTAAGTGATTGTGCGCCTAACTCTACGCGCAGGGTATCAAAGAAATATTCAGAACTAATCCTGTAACCCAGCCGCTTTAGTCCTGCAGCTAAAATCACAGTTAACTGGTGAATGCTACAGGCAATATTTTTAATACCATCTCCACCATGATATACAGCATACATACTGGCCATGACTGCCAATAACACCTGGGCAGTACAGATATTACTAGTTGCTTTTTCCCGCCGTATATGCTGTTCCCGGGTTTGTAAAGCCAGACGTAAAGCCCGCTGACCGTGAGCATCTTTTGACACTCCCACAATGCGCCCCGGAACCTGGCGCTTATACTGTTCTTTGGTAGCGAAGTATGCCGCATGGGGTCCCCCGAACCCCAGAGGAATACCAAAACGTTGAGTACTACCCACCGCAATATCAGCACCCAATTCTCCGGGTGGTGTCAATAAAGTTAAACTTAAAGGGTCTGCTGCTACCGTCACCAATGCACCCTGAGCATGGGCTTTTTCAATAAAAGCGCGGTAGTCGTAAATTGTGCCATCAGTAGCAGGATATTGCAGAATTGCCCCAAAAATCCCTTGGGTAAAATCTTGGCGATGATCACCGATAATGATTTCAATCCCCAAGGGTTGAGCACGAGTTTTCAACACCTCGATAGTTTGGGGATGACAGTTGTCAGAGACAAAATAAGCATGGGCTTGATTTTTGCACACCCCATAACTCAGACTCATGGCTTCAGCTGCTGCGGTCGCTTCATCCAGTAAGGAAGCGTTAGCAATTTCCAAACCTGTGAGGTCAATAATCATTGTCTGGAAATTGAGCAGGGCTTCCAGTCGTCCCTGGGCGATTTCTGGCTGATAGGGGGTGTAAGCTGTATACCAACCCGGATTTTCTAGAATATTGCGCTGAATCACCGGGGGGGTAATACAGTCATAATATCCAGTACCGATGTATGAACGCCACACCTGATTTTTAGCGGCAATTTGTTTTAATTTAGCCAGGGCGGTATATTCACCCTGTGCTGGTGGTAATTTGAGCTTTTTTTGTAGGCGAATACCGGGGGGTACTGTGTGATTAATCAGTGAATCCAGAGTTTCTAAACCCAATACCTCCAGCATTTCTTGGATTTCTTGGGAGTCGGGGCCAATGTGCCGTTCTGGGAAATTAGTTAACTTTGAACTGCTTTGACTAATTATTTCACTAATTATTTCACTAATTATGGGTTCATGGCTGGATTGGGGAATAGGTGGGTAACTTACCACAAGTTGAACTCCAAACGTAACTACTTCATATTTTGCAACAAATATTCAAATATGTAGGGACAAGTCCCTACATATCTCATCTACTCCCCTTCTACCAGGGCGCGGTACTCATCAGCGCTCAAAGCATCCAGTACCTCATCGGGATCATTAACACGCACTTTTAACAACCAGGCTTCGCCATAGGGGTCTTCTGCTACTTCTTCGGGAGACTCAAGTAAAATCTCATTGCGTTCTATGACTGTACCGGTAACTGGTGAATTGAGGTCTTCAACGGCTTTGACAGATTCAATGGTGCCAAAAGTTTCTCCCTTGGTTACTAGGTCACCAATGTCTGGTAATTCCAAAAAGACAACATCACCCATTTGGTCTATAGCAAATTCAGTAATACCAATGGTGCCAATTTCTCCATCTAGCCGCACGTATTCGTGAGTATCCTGGTATTTCAAATCCTGCGGATATTCAAAAGACATTTTAGTTTTTTCCTTCCATCTCAAAATAGTTAGCGCCCACAGTTCCCTCAGTTATGGTCGGTCATGATCGCGTTTCCTGATTATATGAGGTCTACCATAGTTACCTTTTCCCTGGTTTAGGGGTCGGGTATGGGTTACGCAAGCGGTAGCTATCGGTATACCTACTCAACCAAGAAATGCCATAACCATAATTTAAATTGAGTAACTCAAAACACATTATCAGTTAGTGAGACGATTTTGGGAGCGATAAAACGGACGTTTGACTACAACACCCCGGTAATTCTTACCACGTATATCTACTTCTAACTGTTCACCCACCTTTGTTAATTGAGTAGGAACATAGGCTAAGGCTATAGGATAGCCTAATGTGGGGGATAAAGTCCCGCTGGTAATCTCGCCCACAACCTCACCTGCTGATAGAATGGGGTAGCCATGGCGCGCAATATTCCGCCCTGACATTTGTAAGCCGATTAACCGCTTCTGCACTCCCTGGGCTTTTTGTTGTGCTAAAATTTCTCTACCGATGAAATCATCTTTACTGTCAAGGTGAACTAGCCATCCTAAACCCGCTTCTAGGGGGGTGGTGGTGTCGTCAATATCTTGACCATAAAGCGCCATCGCTGCTTCTAGTCTTAGGGTGTCTCTAGCACCTAGTCCGCAAGGGGTAACGCCGGTTTGATGCAGTCTTTGCCACAATTCTATACCCTCATCTGCATCTAGCATGACCTCAAAACCATCTTCCCCGGTGTAACCGGTGCGGGCGATAAATGCGGGTTTACCCAGTAGAGTTGTTTGGAGATGACCAAAGGGTTTAATAGGTTGTAGGTCTGCTTGTACTAAGCTCTGAAGATGTTTAACGGCCTCTGGTCCTTGGATGGCAATTAATACTTTTGACTGTGACAGGTCTTGAAATTCTACTTGATTTTGGTCCAGTTGCTGTAATAGCCATGCTTTATCTTTATCTGTCGTGGCTGCATTGACGATTAGTACAGCCTTTTGTGTGCCGGTGCTGTCCTCACCTTGATAGTATATAATAATGTCGTCAATAATTCCTCCCTGGGGATTGAGTAAGACTGTGTATTGTGCTTCACCTGGTTTTAGTCGGTTTAGGTCTGAGGGTACTAAGGGCTGAAGTTGGTTAATTAGGTGTTTACCTTGAAGGGTGAATTTACCCATGTGGGAGATATCGAACATCCCCGCAGTGGTTCTCACAGCTTCATGTTCCCCGCTAATACCAGTAAATTGTACAGGCATTTCCCAACCGCCAAAGCTGGTAAAACGGGCTTTGAGTTCTGCACCTAGTTGATATAACGGGGTTCGCCTTAAGGATGGGGTGATGTCTTGTTGATGAGCCACAGGTATTTATGCGATCGCAGGTCATTATATATCCTAGGGTAAGCTCTATAGTTACGGCTCAGGCTAGCCGGGGTTAATCACCGTCAGTAAGCTGTAATAGTGAATAATATAATTGTTGAGATTTGTTAACAAAAAAATGATTAAGTATTGGCAACTACTGGCTAGTTTGGTTTTAGTTACCTTTGTGTTTTTCTTCCCCGTCTCCGCTCAAGCTGCTAGTTCTTCTAGTATTACCCGTTCTGTGGGTGAGGAAGTAGGGGTAAAAGATTACTCTGGTCAAGATTTGGTGGGGACTGAGTTTACCAATGTGGTTTTAAAGAAGACTAATTTTAGTAATACGAATTTCCGCGGCGGTGTGTTCAATGGCTCTTTGTTAGAGGGGGTAAATCTCCATGGTGCAGATTTTAGCGATGGTATAGCCTATTTGACTAAGTTTAAAGGTGCTGATTTAACCGATGCTGTATTTACCAATGCGATGATGTTACGTTCTATCTTTGAGAATGTGGACATCACCGGGGCTGATTTTACCGATGCGATTTTAGATGGACCGGAAATTAAAAAACTGTGCGCTCAAGCTAGTGGGGTGAATCCTCAAACTGGTGTAGATACTCGCGAATCTCTTCAATGTAAGTAATAATACAGTATATTCCTTATAATTCAGGAATATAACTGAGAAGCCAGGGGTGAAAACCCCTGTTTAGATGTATTTAAGTTCATTAATTCCCTGGTGCTAATTTAGCAATACTTGCTTTGCTGCAACTTCCATCAGCTTTTCTCTGCTTTCTCTCCCTTGTTTTAATTTGGCTTCTAGGCGATCGCACAGGGACATCAGGCGATCGCACTTCTCTACAATCCTTTTTTGTTCTGCAAGGGGTGGGAGGGGTACAGGAAGTTTTAAAAGTTCTTTCTGTCGGATACCAGTCACAGTTACACCTGTGCCTACTATATTTTGAGTCATATAAAAATTATAAAAGTAGTTTTTATCAATTTCTTCTGGTAGTTGAATAGCTTTAAGGTCTTGATTGATAGCTACATCAATAGTATTAATTGCAATTTTTCCTAATGCCATCCGAGTGCAAATTATAATACTACCTTTCTTAATTAAATTAGTACTACTATTCTTTAGACCCAAGTCTGTAATTGAATCAATGGTAGTTTCAATATACTTACTTTTTAAATCTTTAACACTTGCCCAAGGAATATTACCATCCCAAAATTCTTGCTTTAATTTACTAGGAGTTCCACCTCCAGTTAAAGAAATAATTATATTGTCTAGGTAAGCCCAAACCCAATTTTTAGGTAAATCATAAGGAGGATTATTTACAGTTATAGAATTTTGATTGCTTTGCCTATTATGAATAATTAAAGATTTCTTTTGGCATATTTTCTTAATTAAATTAGCAGCAGGTTCATCATTTGGATCTTGTCTTACAAGCTTACCCATGACAGCCAATTGCAAAATCGCCTGACGTAGTTTAGGAATGGTTTCAGGGACACTGTAGAGTAAATCAAAATTATTACAAATGCGTTCCCAGTGGTGGCGGAAATCATCGGGATTTTGTGAGGAGAGGAGTTGAGCGATCGCACCTTCATTCATCCTCACAATACTATCTTGCTTTTGTTTGTGCTGTTTTTCGATTTCGTCGCACAGGGACATCAGGCGATCGCACTTCTCTACAATCCGTTTTTGTTCTGCAAGGGGTGGGAGGGGGAATGGATTTTGGGCTACGTAGTTATTAGGAACTCGCTTTTGACCTGCGGTTCCTGTCATAATGGGAATCGCATTTTTGATAAAGGATACAGACTTAAAATAAATCAAGACATATTCAGGATATGTGAGATTATTAATAGGTCTAAAAATATGCAATTCAGTTGTCCCTGCTCCAGCCTGATTTTTTAACCCTCGCATAACACAAGACTTACCATTCTGAAAACAGGGGGTAATCTTAGCAATAGCAACATCCCCTTCAGCAAAATGTGTAAATCCTTTTTTAACTTCCCCCCATTTTCTAGTCTCATACTTAAGTGGATTGCCATATTTTTGTGGTATTAGGTTCATTGGAATGAATGCTACATCCAAATCATCTGGTAAACCATTTCTTGGATTAATCAAGCCAATTGTTTCTAAATTAGTCCAGCACCAATTACCGGGCAAAATTTCTAAATCTAGCTCTTCTTCATTCGATAAATTTAAATCAGCTTTTTGTATTTTATTGCCATAACTTAATTGTTGCTTTTTACAAATTATTCTATCTAACAGAACTGAAGCAGGTTCATCATTTGGATCTTGTCTTACAAGCTTACCCATGACAGCCAATTGCAAAATCAACTCCCGCAACTTAGCTGTTGCATTTGGCGCATCAGTCAACAAATCAAAATTTGTAAAAAAAGTATCTACTTTCATTTAAACGGATTCACAATTTCTAATTTATTATCTACCAATAACCCATGGTGCATATCTTCAGAATAGAGAATACTTGCTCCCCCAGCTAAAGCACAAGCAACAATTAAACTATCCCAAAAAGAGAAATTATATCTACTCCTAAGATTAGAAGAGTTCACAAAAATATCACGATTAAATGTAATTATGTGATAACCCTGATAAAATGCCTCTATTAACTGTTTTATTTTTTGCTCAGTAAAGGAAGATTTTTTAATGAGATTAAGACATACTTCATTAATAACTTGTGTACTAATGATTACCCCTTCACCATTAACTAAACCACAAGCTATATGGCGTTTGTTAATGTATTCATGATTTGCCAGGGCATAAATCCAGATATTAGAATCTAGAAAATGTCCATTCTCATGAATTGCGCTCATAAATCTCCTCTCGTGTCAAAGGTGGCCATTCAAACTCAACCGGATGCTCCATCAGTTCAGCAATAATATCTACTGCTGCTGTTCTTCTAGCTTTTTTCATCACAATTACTTTTACAGACTCTCCATCTAGTTCTCCTTGATAAATTTCGGGAATTTGAATTACACCATCTTTGACAATACCTTGAAATTCTACTACTTCCATCTGCATAATCTCATCTCCAGAGATTTTAAGATATTTTGTTTCTATCTATTATTCTATAGTTTGATCAACTTGATCATTCAAAGCTGACATCAACTCAAATTTTAACTTACCGCGCACATCACCCAACTCAGCCATGAGTTTGTGATACTCTGCTAACATTTCATCTAAATCAGCCTGTGCTACATCAACTTGGTGGGGATTCTTAATATCTAGGTTGTAATTATTCGCCTTTAAATCAGTAATTGTAACTTTCCACGCAAATTCATTCTCCTCGCGGTTATCCCACCATTCCTGCTCTGGTGCAAACTCCTCAAAGCGAATCGGCTTAGTTTTAGAATATGACTTATACCCCACTGGGTAGGGGTGTTCATAATACCAGATAGTTTCTGTGGGTTCTCCTTTAGTGAAAAATAGCAGATTAGTCTTAATACCTGTGTAGGGATTAAATACCCCATTTGGTAACCGCACAATTGTATGTAGATTGCAATCTTGCAGCAGTTTTTCCTTAATGCGAGTTTTCACACCTTCCCCAAACAGGGTTCCATCGGGTAAAACTATTGCGCCTCTACCGCCTTCTTTGAGTAAATTAACAATCAGCACTAAAAATAAATCTGCTGTTTCCTTGGTGCGGAAGGTAGCGGGGAAATTATCCTCAATTCCATCTTCCTCCATCCCCCCAAAAGGCGGATTAGTAATAATGACATCTACCCGTTCTTGAGGACTGTAATCCCGCAATGGTCGCGCCAAAGTATTATCGTGTTCGGCTGCGGGTATATCAATACCATGTAAAATGAAATTAGTGATACACAGATTATAAGGTAAGGGCTTTTTCTCGGTTCCGCAAATTGTCTTTTGCAGAACTTGTGGGACATCAGCACTTTGGAAATGTTGGCGAATGTAATCAATAGTTGCTGTTAAAAAGCCACCTGTACCACAAGCGGGATCAAGGAAAATTTCCCCTAATTGTGGTTTGATTCTATCGACAATAAACTTAGTCACCGCACGGGGAGTATAATATTCTCCTGCATTTCCCGCACTTTGCAAATCTTGGAGAATCTTTTCATAAATTTCGCTGAACTGTTTTTTCTGCTCTTTTTTATTAAAGTCAATTTCATTAAGTTTGTTAATTACTTGGCGGATGAGAGTACCATTTTTCATATAATTGTAGGCATCTTCAAATACCTTACCAATCATTTGCCCACGGGGATCAGTGGTGGTAGTTCTCAGGTCTTTGAGAGTTTTAAATAAAGTATTATCGACAAAATCTAGTAAAGCATCTCCGGTAATTCCTTCTGCATCCGCAGCCCAGTTACGCCAGCGTAAACTTTGAGGAATAGGAGATTTATAATTATCCTCTAGGAGTTCGTATTCTTGTTCACGAGCATCAAAAACCTTGAGAAAAATCATCCAAACTAATTGACTGATGCGTTGTGCGTCACCATCAACGCCCGCATCTTTGCGCATAATATCTTGAATAGTTTTAATTGTAGTGCTGATGGGCATAATAAATTTTGTCTTTGTCCCGTTTGTCCTGGTGGGTTGCTCAATGTCTTAACCAGGATACTGGTAAACCCCACTACATAGCAAGGTCATAAATTTTCTGTTTTAATTCTTGCAAAATTTGTAAATAATTCTGCTTACCGCCAAAAATATTAATGATCTCTAAGGGAGTACCTAAATCACTGATGGGTTTAACTTTTAACACATCCAGAGTTTCAATATCTTCAACTCCCCGATCAGCGTACTTATCTAACAAAGCATTTAAAACCGTTCTGGCTTGTTCCCCATACCTGCTAAAGTAGTTACCCTTGCGGACATTGTTCGCCCTTTCCTTGCGTGTCAGTGGTGGTTGGTCAAAAACGACATGACAAATTAAATCTAAGGGGTCAAAATCCTGACCAATCTCTTTTTCTAAAGCTTCCCAAAGTACACCCAATTCTTGTAACTCCTGAATAATCGCCTGTTTCTGCTCACTAGAGCGCCATTTTTTTAAGAAAACATCTAATGAGGCGTACTCCTGAGTCACTGTTTTGCGAGTATAGTCTTTAATTGATTCTGTAATTAGCTTACCGTCTTTACCGTAGTATTGCTCCCGAATCAGAGTAACGTTAACTTCTTGATCTGCAACTACATACTTTTCTCGCTTCTGCTTGCGGCTAATTTCACCATCATCTATGATCACCTCATCATCCCCATGATCAGGGGGATTAATTGGGTCATCGGGTTTGGGTTGATAAATTTGTACAGGTTCACCATCAAAGTCAGGGTCAGCAAATAACTGGGTTGCTTTCTTAAAATCTATAATGGTGAAGAACATTTTACCGTAGTCTTCATCAATGCGAGTTCCCCGCCCAACTATCTGCTTAAATTTAGTCATAGACAGAATGCGCTGATCTAAAACAATCAACTTGCAAGTTTTAGCATCAACACCGGTGGTGAGTAACTCAGAGGTGGTAACAATGGTGGGATATTTACTTTCTGAGTTGATAAAATTATCTAATTCTGCCTTACCTTGAGCATCATCCCCAGTAATTCGCATAATGTAGCGACTATTCTTGGCGACTAAATCAGTATTTTCATTCACCAATGCTACCCGCATCCGTTCCGCGTGGTCTGTGGTTTCACAAAAAACGATAGTTTTGGCAAAGCGATCGCTGGATTTGAGATAATCAGAAATTATCCGTGCTACTAACTCAGTGCGCTTCTCTAACACCAGGGTTTTATCAAAATCTTGCTGATTAAATATCTGGTCGGGAATTTCTTTACCGTATTTATCCCGTTGTCCTGGTTTCGGTTTCCATCCACTCAAGTCTAGATCAAAATCAATGCGAATAACTTTATAAGGAGCTAAAAAGCCATCTTCAATCCCTTGTTTCAGGGAATAGGTAAAAACTGGCTCACCAAAATAATCAATATTAGAAACTTCCGCTGTTTCCCTGGGGGTAGCTGTCAAGCCAATCTGGGTAGCACTGCTAAAATAGGTTAAAATATCTCGCCATGCTGAATCCTCATTGGCGCTTCCCCGGTGGCACTCATCTATTATAATTAGGTCAAAAAAATCTGGAGAAAATTGGCGATAAATGTTTTTCGCCCCTTCATTTCCCGTCACTGCTTGATATAGGGAGAGATAAATTTCATAGGATTTATCTACCTGTCGCTGCTTAATTTTCGTCATTTTTGAGCCAAAGGGTTTAAAATCATTGACTCTAGTTTGATCAATTAAAATGTTGCGGTCTGCTAAAAACAGAATACGCTTTTTTGCTCCCGACTTCCACAACCGCCAGATAATTTGAAAAGCTGTAAAAGTTTTACCTGTACCCGTGGCCATCACTAACAAAATCCGGTTTTGTCCTTTGGCGATCGCCTCAATTGTGCGGTTAATAGCAATTTGTTGATAATAGCGGGGTTGTTTTTGCTCAGGACTGGGGTAGTAATCTTGGGAAATAATCCCCTGAATTTCCCAGTCAATCCCCTTCCAATTACAGTATTTTTGCCAAAGGTCTTCCGGTGTGGGGAACTGGTCAAGGGGAATTTCTCGCTCTCGCTGTCCCTCGGTCATAGTGCGATCGCACATCATAAAAGCGTCCCCATTAGCACTAAAGATGAATGGGACATCAATTAATTCACCAGTGGCGATCGCCTGTTGCATTCCGGCGCTCACACTGTGATTATTATCCTTAGCCTCAATCACAGCTAGTGGTACACCGGGTTTGTAATACAGCACATAATCCGCGCGTTTTTGTTTACCCCGAATAGCAAGCTTACCCTTAACAATCACCCTCCCCTTTGTCAGCGTTACTTCCTCTCGAATCTGAGTATTGATATTCCATCCCTGATTCACTAAAGCTGGTGTGATGTACTTTGTACAAATATCACGTTCACTTAAAGATTTCTTATCAATAGCTTCTGACATAAAAGGCCTGCTGAAACGTGAACAGAAAAATACACAACCTCAGTATACAAGATTGGGTATGTCACCTTGATGCAATATTTCAACCATTATTTCAACCACAACCGCTCACCCTCTCCTAATTAAAGGGAAGACTAGGGGAGACCAAGATTTGATTAACGGTAATGTTTACATCTGGTAGGGCGAGAATTGTTAAATTTTGACCCGCTGTGAATTTTCGCCTCAGCTGATAACCTGTATCTGTCGGTTGTTGATAAACTTCGACAATTTGTGAGTTAATATCTACTAACCAAACTTCCATGATCTTTGCTTGTGCATATAAGGGGATTTTCTCCTCTCGGTCATACATGACAGTAGAATCACTCACCTCAATTAATAAAAAAATATCCTCAGCTTGGGGGTGTGCGGTTTCATAAAAATCATCTCGGTGTTTGAGTAATGCCACATCTGGCTGAGGTTCTGAGTTATTATTTAATACAACGGGATTTTGAGCAGCAACTATTACCTGTTTCCCTAACAACTGCACCAACAAATTCACTAGTCGATTTACACAAGCTGCGTGTTTTGTCCCAATGGGCGACATCTCCAGAATTTCTCCCCGAATCAGTTCTACTCGGTCATTCTCTGTGAGAATTTCCGACTCAACCATTTTGTGATATTCCTCAACTGTAAATTTCCGTCTTAGCAATTGCACAGACATGATTACCTCTACTTTTTCGCCAGAAGACGATTAACAAAATAATATAACAAAATAATATAAATATGGAGCTAAGCGGATTCGAACCGCTGACCCCCTCAATGCCATTGAGATGCGCTACCAACTGCGCTATAGCCCCGAGTCATGCTTTATTATAATCCCTGAAGATTTGACTTTTGTCAAGCTGGATTTATGATTAATCTCTAATTCTTCAGGATTTTTTAAGACAATTGTAACAAATAGGTCATACAATGCCCCATGAGAAAATAAACAACTAACATAGCCGCCGCCGCCATGGCCACTAAGCCCCCAGCCAGCATTAAGGAAAACTCCTTATGCTGTACGGCTTTTTCCATTAGGTGCAAAGACCAGGCCACTAGTGCGATGTCAAATAATAAAATTACAACCAACATAACATTTCTTCATATTTATTCATACTTATACACCAATCTTAACACTATTTCAGAAAACTGGATTGAACTTGTGATAAATCTGGTTAAATTTCCCTAAAATTTTGAACCTTAAGATAACAACCTGACTGGTACCGAGCGATCGCGTAAATACTCCTTAATTTCCCCCACACTTAATTGGCCGTAATGTAGTAATGATGCGAGTAACGCCGCTTCCGCCTTCCCCTGAGTTAAGGCAGTGTAGATGTGTTCACAATTACCAGCGCCACCGGAAGCAATCACAGGAACTTGTACAGATTCCGCGATCGCCCGCGTCAGTGCTAAATCATAGCCAGCTTGAGTTCCGTCAGCATCCATACTCGTTACTAGTAATTCTCCTGCGCCGCGTTTTTCCACTTCCTGTGCCCAAAGTAAGGCATCTAAACCAGTATTTTCCCTACCACCGCGGACGTAGACATCCCAGCCCGGATTTTCCGGGGCAATTCTGCGCCTGGCATCAATAGCAACAACTATGCACTGATTACCAAAGCGATCGCTAGCCCGATTAATCAAGTCTGGATCACGTACCGCTGCCGAATTAATACTAACCTTATCCGCCCCGGCTCGTAACAAAGCTTTAACATTTTCTAAGGATTGAATCCCACCACCCACAGTCAAAGGAATAAACACCTGTTCAGCAGTGCGGTAAACCACATCAATAATTGTGTCCCGATCTTCATGAGTAGCGGTAATATCGAGAAACACTAACTCATCAGCACCAGCCTCATTGTAAACTTTAGCCAGTTCCACCGGATCCCCCGCGTCTTTGAGATCGACAAAGTTAACTCCTTTAACAACCCGTCCCGCCTTCACATCTAAGCAAGGTAAGATTCTTTTAGACAACATAATAAATTTTTCACTCCTGGCTAATCATCTGGAATTTAAATTCTAAATTGACCTGTGTAATTCTCAGCAAAAAAAATTTTTTTTGCTCTAGCCATGGTGGTTTAATCCTCAAACAGTCCTGAACTCAAGGTTGATAGCTGAATTATGGCGATAATCTCCTCGAAAAAACAGCCTCAAGAACCCAACGGGAAACCAAATCAGCCTACCCCGCGTCGCAGTGCATCTGACCAGAAGATTTTGCAACCGTCGGTAACAACTGACGAACAAAGTCACCCAGAAGAGAGTATCAGACCACAGCGATTTGCCGACTACATTGGACAGAAAGACTTAAAGGACGTGCTAGATATTGCCATCAAAGCAGCTAAATCAAGGGGTGAGGTGGTAGATCACTTACTGCTATATGGCCCTCCAGGATTGGGAAAAACAACAATGGCAGTAATTCTAGCATCGGAAATGGGAGTAAACTACAAAATTACCAGCGCCCCCGCCCTAGAACGTCCCAGAGACATTGTAGGCTTACTGGTCAACCTCAAACCTGGGGATGTCCTGTTTATTGATGAGATTCACCGCCTTTCCCGGATGACAGAAGAAATTCTCTATCCAGCCATGGAAGATTATCGCTTAGATATCACCGTTGGTAAAGGTTCTGGCGCTCGCATTAGAAGTATACCACTGAACAAATTTACCCTAGTGGGAGCCACAACCCGTGTAGGCGCTCTCACCTCACCCCTCCGCGATCGCTTTGGCTTAGTGCAGAAACTGCGGTTTTATGAAGTTGAGGAACTCAGCCAAATTATTTCCCGCAGCGCCGAGTTACTCAAAACCGCCATAGCAGCAGATGGTGCCACAGAAATTGCTCGCCGTTCCCGAGGTACCCCCCGGATTGCTAATAGATTACTTAAACGAGTCCGTGATTACGCCCAAGTCAGAATATCAGGTAAGATTACAGCAACCGTCGCCGCCGAAGCACTGGAACTATTTCAAGTAGACCCCTGCGGTTTAGATTGGACAGACCGCCGGATGTTGAGTGTGATCATTGAACAATTCAACGGCGGCCCAGTAGGATTAGAAACAATTGCCGCCGCTACCGGTGAAGATACCCAAACCATTGAAGAAGTTTATGAGCCTTACCTGATGCAAATTGGCTATTTAAGCCGCACTCCCAGGGGACGCACCGCCACCACCGCCGCCTACAAGCATTTGGGACTCAAGCCCCCTAATGAACAGTTATCTATGCTGTAATTGGGGGAAAATAAGGAAACTGAGAACTGGAAATTAAGGTAAATCTGGATGGTAAAATTAATTAGTATTTTGTTGAGTTTATTACTAGTATTCACCTGGAGTACACCAGCCATGGCAGTATCCCCAGGAGCTACTATTACTCAAGAACAGCTAGAACAAGGCAATCAACTAGCTAATAAAGCTTTAGCAGCTACAAATAAAGGTGATTTTGCCACTGCGGAAATTTACTGGACACAAATTATTGAGCAGTTTCCCACTAATGCAGGTGCATGGAGTAACCGGGGAAACTCCCGGGTCAGTCAAAATAAATTAGCAGCAGCACTCACAGATTACAACAAAGCTATAGAATTAGCCCCCGATGCAACTGACCCCTATTTAAACCGTGGTGCAGCCTTGGAAGGGTTGGGCAAATGGCAAGAGGCGATCGCCGATTATAATCATATATTAGAATTTGACCCTAATGATGCCATGGCATACAATAACCGCGGTAATGCCAAATCGGGTTTAGGACAATGGCAAGAGGCGATCGCCGACTATCAAAAATCCGTAGAAATAGCCCCTAACTTTGCATTTGCGCGGGCTAACTACGCCCTGGCCCTGTATGAAACCGGTCAAACCGACGCCGCCATCCACGAAATGAAAAACATAGTCCGCAAATATCCTAAATTTGCTGATATGCGCGCCGCCCTCACCGCCGCTTACTGGGTAAATGGTAACAAAGGGGAAGCCGAAAGTAACTGGGTAGCAGCCTATGGCCTGGATAATCGTTACAAAGATATGAACTGGGTGCAAAATATCCGCCGTTGGCCGCCTAGGATGGTAGCAGCTTTAGATAAATTTTTGCACCTTGAGTAATTACCATCGCACAACAGAAATTTTAGCTCCATGGGGGTGGTGCGATAGCATATGGCTTACACCACGCTACCCTATGGGGGTATTATGTCAAACTATACTCATCCGTACTGAGGAGTCACACCACACCCCCACGGTTTTAAACTGAACTATTCTCAGGTAATAGCTGATGTTGCTGACGCCGCCCCTTAATAACCATCTGTACCCCTCCTTTGGGGCCAAACAGTAAGCCTTTACGTATTGGTTGCACTGGCCGACTATCCGCTAATTGCATTTGCCAATTAGACACCACTGTGGCCAAAACCAATTTCATTTCAAACAGGGCAAAAGCCATACCCAAACAGCGGCGGTTACCACCGCCAAAGGGTAAATATTCAGAAGGTGAAAACTGCCTTTCTAAAAAACGCTCTGGCTTAAATGTGAAAGAATCAGGGTATAAATCTTCCCGATGATGGGTTAAATAAACACAGGGGATTAATAAAGTCCCAGGAGCAAACTGATATTCTCCAATTTGTAGCGGTGATTTGACTAATCTAGTCAAAGTATTTATAGCTACTGGGTAAATACGTAAAGTCTCCGAGCAAACAGCATTCAAATAAGGTAAGCGAAAAATAGCATTGGGTTCAGGGTGTTCTCCGAGAGTTTTTAACTCTTGCAATAATTTTTCCCTCACATGTGGCTGTTTGTGAATCCAGTATAAAGCCCACGTCAGTGATGTAGCGGTAGTTTCGTGACCCGCGATTAATAAAGTCATCAACTCATCACGTAACTCCAAATTCGTCATTGCCTCACCCGCTTCATCACGAGTAGCCATCATCAAAGATAAAATATCAGTCCGAGATGAATCAGGCTGTGCTTTGCGTTCTTGAATTTCCGCATAAATAAGTTGATCAATTTGCTGGCGTAAACTTAGAAACTCGCCCCAAGGACTCCACAGACCTAAATCCCGTCGCAGTGATGGAAACAGGAGTATCAATGCTCTCAACGCAGGTCTTTTGGGGTTGAGGATGGTAATTAACATCTGCTTGAGTTGTTCGTAACGTTCCCCTTGCGCCAAACCAAATACAGCCTTTAAAATCACTTGAAAGGAAATGGACTGCATGGATGAGAGGATAGAAATTGTTTCCCCCACTTGCCATTTATTACTCACTTCCTGAGTAATTTCACGAATTAACTGACCATAAGCTAACATACGTTCCCCATGAAAGGGGGGTGCTAACAGCTTGCGTTGTCGTTGGTGTGGCTTACCATCTAAGGCCAGTAATGATTGACTTCCTAATAAAGGCGCTTGAAAGCCAGTAGCGGCACCAGAGTCTAAATGTTTGGGGTCGGTACTAAAAATCTGCTGAATCCCTTGAGGGTGGCTTACGAATACTTGCGGCTTAAAAAGAGGGCCGATGCGGAGAGTGAAAATATCACCATAGGTTTTAGCGCAGTCTTCTAGATATTCCAAAGGGCTACTCAGCCATCGGTATGTCTGTAGCCAAGGGTGAGTTTGGGGGCCATCAGGTAGTTGAAGTGCAGACATTTTGATTATTTTCCCAATAATTGGAGCAAAAATTTGATCAGGTAGTCATTCATGCACCGATTTCTGGATTAATCTGAAAACAAGAATCTCATTCGAGATTCCTATTAATTCTACATTTTCAATTTTAAATTTCCCCGGTTTCCTGTAATTCTAGTATTTTGAGGGCAGTTAGTTGTTCGACGTTACTTAAAACTACCGCTGCACCTGCTGTTAGTAAAGTTTGAGTATAAGCATGACTATGGGCGGCTGTGTCTTGAACGTGGGGCGGTAAAATTCCTACACCAATCCAATTCCGGTGAGGATGAATTTCTCTAGCTTTGTTGACGGTATACATATCAGCTACAGTATCTCCCACATAGATAATTGTTAGATTATTAACTGGATTTCCTAACAGTTCCACGGTGGCAAACAGTCCTGTAGGGTCTGGTTTACCCGGTGCGTCTTCCATGGCAATTAACACTGGTGACTGTAAACCCAGACGTTTTTGTAAAACATAGGTAGCAGAACCACGGGTAGCACCACTAAAAAATCCCCAAGCAATTCCAGCGGTGGTGAGGTTTTCTAAATAACTCGGTTGTAATAATAAGGGTTCGTTACATATATACCCTGTCCAGTTCTCTGGGTCTGTACCGCGATAACGAGATTGGAAAAAGGCAACTATGGCATTGTAATGTAGTTGTAACTGCTGGCGAGTTTTCCCTTGGGATTCACAGTAGCGGTAAATAAATTCTTGGGAAGCTTCCCAATCATTATTCCATAGTCCTTCAGATTTGAGCTGATCTATGTCTTGGGGTGTGGGACGATAGGCGCTGTTGGTGAAATGCTCCACAGTATCCGCTAAAGCCCGACGGTAGGAGTTAGCAACATCCCTGACTACGCCGTCAATATCGAAAACAACAACAGTTTTTACTGAAGATTTTGCCATCATAGGAGATTTTCTATCTTATGAGGTTATGGTAGAGCAATTTGTGACCACTATTTAGTCAATAGGTGAGGTATTGCGTTAGAATAAGCGATCGCATAGCACATACATTGTAAGAATCCCCTGATATTCCCCGGAGGTGTGATTGACCCAATTTATTCTGAAAATTCTGTGGTTAGATGAAAACGTTGCCCTAGCAGTGGATCAAGTTGTAGGCAAAGGTACAAGTCCTTTGACTAAGTACTTTTTCTGGCCTCGCAATGATGCCTGGGAAGAGTTAAAAAAGGAATTAGAAGCTAAACACTGGATTAGTGATTTAGATCGCGTCGAATTGCTCAATAAAGCTACAGAAGTGATTAACTACTGGCAAGAGGAAGGCAGAAGACGACCGATGGCAGAAGCTCAATTGAAATTCCCTGAAGTTGCTTTTACAGGTAGCGCCTAAATATTACTTATGTTTTTAGATACAGTAAGTTGACTGCGGACAAGTACTATATAAATCACAAAAAGACTTGTGGGGTGGGTAGGAAAGCCCGCCCTTCTCAGCCCATAAAATTTGCTGTATCTTGAAATGAGCAGCGCCCCAGGCGCTGTTTTTACGATTGGGAATGCGTATGAGCAACGGATTTCTCACCCATAGGCACTTGCTAGCCACAATACAAAGCTTAAACAAAATATTATCTGTAATTTAGCTTGATCGACAAATAGAAAGACTACAATCAAAACGGACAAATTAGCACTGTAACAAAGGAGGATTACAAAGCTATGTCCGATTTAAACCGAGGAATTATGAAATTCAAGGGTGCCGATTCCCCCAGAGTAGTCACCATCTCTACTGTGCTACTGTTGGGTTCCATTGCCGCCTTAATTATATGGGCTTTACAAGCCGCCTATGCGCTAAACTAAGCCATTAGGAACTAAGATGGACACTGGCAACAACGGTTGATTCCGCAGCCACGTGTCCACCGACCAAGATAGATTAAAACGTCTTCGCTACCATAATGATTCAATCTTGGGGTGTCCTCGTTATTTTAATTGCTTGTCCCCTCTTGGGGTCTTTGCCAATTATTGCTTGGATTACCTATGCCCTGAAGGGTAGAAAATTATCACAAATTGGTACTAAAAACATCAGTGTTTCAGCCGCTTTTTATCACGGCGGCACATGGGTAGGAATCCTGGCGGTTATTTCAGAAGCCCTCAAAGGCATGGGGGCAGTTTTGCTGTGCCGTGTGTTTTTTCCCCCTGGATCCCCTTGGGAATTAATTGCTCTAATCGGCCTAGTCTTAGGGAGATATGGGGTGGGTAGAGGGGCTGGAACAACCAATGTTGTTTGGGGGATCCTGGTACATGATCCGCTGGTGGCAATATTTACAAGTTTATTGGCTATTATCAGTTTTATAGTTCTGCGATCTAGGCAATGGGTAAAATTCGGAGTTTTATTCCTGTTTCCTTGGTTGATGTTACTCCTGAATATTGAGGATATACCCAAAATAATGGCGGCTGTGACCCTAGCGGGAGTATTGGGGTGGATTTATACAAAAATTCCCGATGACCTGAATTTACCAGCACCGGAGACTGATGCAGAGTCACAAGCAGCTTTTGCATATTTACGCGGGAATCACCGGATTTTTTGTTTAGATGACGAGTTGGATGCAAATGTGGTGGGACACAAAGCCGCGACATTATCTGAAATTAATCGCTGGGGCTATCCAGTACCTAAAGGATGGGTAATTTCCCCGGTTGATGATCCGGAAAATTTGATGGCAATTATTCAGCCTTCTAATCTGTCTCCTTTGGTGGTGCGCTCCTCTGCTATCGGAGAAGACTCTGAACAAGCTTCTGCAGCCGGACAGTATACAACAATTTTGAATGTTACTACCACCGAGCAATTACGAGATGCGATCGCCCAAGTTCAAGCTTCTTACAATCATCCGTCTGCTGTACAATATCGTCGCGATCGCGGTTTACCAGATATGGCCATGGCTGTGCTGGTACAACAACAAATTCCCAGTGTGTATTCTGGTGTAGCTTTCAGTCGTGATCCCATTAGCCAACAGGGGGATGCAATTGTAATTGAGGCTTTACCAGGTAGTCCCACTCAAGTGGTTTCCGGTAAGGTGACACCAGAACAATATCGCGCCTTTGTGGTGGAAACAGAGAATGTTTCCTCTGTGCAAGTGGTGGGGGAAATGTCTCGGCGGGAAGTAGAAGTACCACAAGCGTTAATCAAACAAGTAGCATATTTAGTCCGCCAACTAGAAAAACAGTATCGCGGGTTACCCCAAGATATGGAGTGGACTTATGATGGTCAAAATCTCTGGGTTTTGCAGTCTCGACCTATTACTACTCTATTGCCGATCTGGACGAGGAAAATAGCCGCCGAGGTCATTCCTGGTGTGATTCATCCGTTAACTTGGTCGATTAATCGCCCCTTAACTTGCGGAGTTTGGGGAGATATTTTTACTGTGGTTTTGGGCGATCGCTCCTGGGGATTGGATTTTACAGACACTGCTACTCTCCACTATTCCCGGGCCTATTTTAATGCTTCCCTGCTAGGAGAGATTTTTTTACGGATGGGTCTACCACCAGAAAGTCTGGAATTTCTCACCAGGGGGGCGAAGATGAGCAAACCGCCCTTAAAGTCCACTTGGGATAATTTACCAGGGTTAATGCGGTTACTCACCCGAGAACTGAGCTTAGAAAAAGACTTTAAGCGGGATTATAGTAAAAAGTTTCTGCCTAGTTTGTCAGAATTAGCACATGAATTAATAGAAGAACTGACAGCAGCCCAGTTATTGGAGAGAATAGATTATATTCTGGAATTACTACGCACTGCAACTTATTACAGCATTTTAGTACCCTTGAGCGTGGCTTTAAGACAGGGGATTTTTCGCGTTAAAGACGGGGAAATTGATCACAGTATAGCTCCGGAGGTAGCAGCATTGCGATCGCTGACTGCTTTAGCGGCACAGGCGAAACAGCAATTACCTGACTCGAAACCGGATCAAGTCTTTGAAGAATTGGCGCAAACACCAGAAGGAGAGAAAATTCTCGATGAATTTAACCAATTGCTGGAAGATTACGGTTATTTGAGCGATGTGGGCACAAATATTGCTGTTCCTACCTGGAAAGAAAACCCCCAACCCATCAAGGACTTGTTTTTACAGTTATGGCAAAATGCAGCAGAGACAGACAAACCGGTGAAGTTGACAAAGCGCAAACGGGGGGTAGTACAGCGACGAGTAGATATTAAAGGACAAGTTACCGAAATTTATTCTCGTTTCTTAGCTGAATTGCGGTGGCGATTTTTAGCTTTAGAGCAAGCTTGCTTAAAATCCGGCTTAATCCAGCAAAGTGGGGATATCTTTTTTCTAGAGTTGAACGAAGTCCGGCGTTTAGTAGCAGGTGATGATATTGAACTGAGGGAAGATTTATCTGAGATAGTAGAATTTAGGCGATGGCAATTCCAGCAAGATACTGAATTTCATCAAATCCCCCTTTTAGTTTATGGTCATACACCACCCCATCCCCTTCCTCCCTCCCCACTGTACTCAGACCAAGTATTACAGGGTATCCCCGCTAGCCACGGTCAAGCGGAGGGTCGGATTAAGATAGTACGAGACTTGCAAGAATTACCAGAAGTAGACAGCCACACAATATTGGTAGTACCTTATACAGACTCAGGCTGGGCACCTTTGTTAGTTAGAGCAGGAGGCTTAATTTCAGAAGCGGGTGGAAGACTGTCTCACGGTGCTATCGTAGCTCGTGAATACGGTATTCCCGCCGTTATGGATGTTTATAATGCTACAGTGAGACTAAGAGATGGGCAACGGGTACGCATAGATGGGTCAAGAGGAATTATCGAATTGTCTAACAAGTTGAGATCAGATTGAAGGAGTGTGTTCTGGTTTCCAGTCAGCAGTTGAGTCCTCCGTGATCTGAGCTAATGCCAGAACCGCAAAATCTTGGTAAGCTGATGTCTAATATCTACAGCACTAAGATTGAGATGATTTAATCCCAACGCTGTATTTTCAGAGAACCAACTAGAAAATGGCTCTTAATCAATCCAGTCTCAAAGAGGATAGTGATGTCGGTGGGAATACGCTACAATTGGCAGAAAGCAGAGATTCAGGCGATATACAACCAGCCATTCCTAGAGCTGATTTATCAGGCTGCTAGCGTGCATCGTCAATATCATGACCCCAGAAAAATACAGGTTTGTAAGCTGATATCAATCAAAACTGGCGCTTGTCCCGAAGATTGTAGTTACTGCGCCCAGTCTTCCCGTTATAAAACTGAGGTAAAGCCCCAAGCACTGCTAGAAAAGGAAACAGTTGTTAACATTGCTCAACAAGCTAAAGCACAGGGTGTGAGTCGGGTTTGTATGGGTGCTGCTTGGCGGGAGGTGCGGGATAATTCGCAATTTGAAACAGTGCTGGACATGGTAAAAGAAGTCACGGATATGGGTCTAGAGGTGTGCTGTACTCTGGGAATGCTCAACACAGACCAGGCCAAACGCCTAGAAGCGGCCGGACTATATGCTTATAATCATAACTTGGATACTTCCCAGGAATATTACAATACTATTATTACCACGAGAACTTATGGCGATCGCCTCAATACAATTGACAATGTAAGACAAACAAACGTCACTGTTTGTTCTGGGGGTATCCTGGGTTTAGGTGAAACTGTCGAGGATCGCGTGGGGATGTTACAGACACTGGCGAATTTACAACCTCATCCCGAGTCAGTACCGATTAATATTCTGTCCCAAGTCCCGGGTACACCCCTAGAAAATCAGCCAGATGTCCCCATTTGGGAAGTGGTGCGCATGATTGCTACAGCCAGAATTATTATGGCAACTTCTGATGTGCGTCTGAGTGCTGGTAGGGCGAGACTTTCTCAAGTGGAACAAGCTTTATGTTTTATGGCTGGGGCTAATTCTATTTTTTCCAGCGATGATCATAAAATGCTCACAGTCACTACCCCCTGTCCAGATTACGACGCTGACAGACAAATGCTAAATTTGCTGGGGTTAGAAATGCGTCCCCCCCAGCAAAGACCCCAACAAGTGACAACTCCCGCAGTTGTGGGATAAACCCACCCCCAACCCCTCCCCCAAGGGAGGATGGGAGCGGCAAAAAATAGGGTAATTCTGGAAAACCCAGAATCACCCCAGTTTTACTGAAACTGCAACCAAAGTTAGTTAAGCAAAAGCAGCAGTTTTGACATCGTTGTTTGTCAAAATCGCCTGCAATTCCTCAGCATCTACTGTTTCTTTCTCCACCAGCATTTTGGCGATTTCATCCAGAATGTGGCGGTTGTTAACCAATACTTCCTTAGCACGCGTATAGGCTACATCAACGAGTTTACGCACTTCTTCGTCAATAGCAGCAGCAGTTTCTTCGGAGAAATCACGCTCTGACATGATATCTCTGCCTAAGAACATATTACCTTGCTGACGACCTAAAGCCACTGGACCGAGGCGATCGCTCATACCAAAGCGGGTAATCATCTGACGGGCCACACGGGCTACTTGTTGCAAGTCGTTAGAAGCACCTGTGGTAACTTCTTCATCACCAAAGATTAATTCTTCAGCCAGACGACCGCCTAAAGCTACCGCCATTTGATTTTCCAGATAAGCACGGCTGTACAACCCTGTATCCATGCGGTCTTCACTGGGAGTAAACCAAGTCAAACCACCAGCACGACCGCGGGGAATAATGCTGATTTTTTGTACTGGGTCATAATCGGGCATTAAAGCACCCACTAAAGCGTGACCAGCTTCGTGATATGCTACTAGGGTTTTGCGCTTTTCGCTCATTACCCTATCTTTTTTCTCAGGTCCAGCTAAGACGCGATCAATGGCATCATTGATTTCATCCATAGCAATTTCAGTTAAATTGCGCCGTGCTGCTAAAATTGCAGCTTCGTTGAGCAAGTTGGATAAATCCGCACCGGTAAACCCAGGAGTCCGACGGGCGATTTTATCCAGGTCTACATCCTTGGCTAAGGTCTTACCACGGGCGTGAACTTTAAGAATTTCGCTACGTCCTGAATAGTCGGGACGGTCTACAACCACCTGACGGTCAAAACGACCAGGACGCAACAGAGCAGCATCTAAGACATCAGGACGGTTGGTAGCGGCAATAATGATAATACCGGTATTGCCTTCAAAACCATCCATTTCGGTGAGTAACTGGTTGAGGGTTTGTTCCCGTTCATCGTTACCACCGCCTAAACCTGCACCCCGTTGACGACCTACCGCGTCAATTTCATCGATAAATACAATACAGGGGGCGTTGGTCTTAGCTTGCTCAAACAAATCGCGGACGCGGGAAGCACCCACACCTACGAACATTTCTACAAACTCAGAACCGGAGATAGAAAAGAAGGGTACACCAGCTTCACCAGCTACAGCACGAGCCAAGAGGGTTTTACCTGTACCAGGAGGACCTACTAACAATACACCTTTAGGAATTTTTGCCCCTACTGCGGTAAAGCGGTCGGCGTTTTTGAGAAAGTCTACTACTTCGTTTAATTCCAGTTTGGCTTGGTCAATACCGGCGACATCACCGAAGGTAACTTGAGTTTGGGGTTCCATTTGCACTCTGGCTTTGGATTTACCAAAGTTCATTGCTTGGTTACCAGGACCACTTTGAGCGCGGCGTAGTAAGAAGAATAAGCCAACCAGAAGTAATACAGGGAAGAATAAACTGCTCAGTGCCTTAAACCAAAATCCTTCATCAGTTTGGGGGAGAACAGAAATATCAACGCCCTTGTCACTCAAATTAGTGATTAAGTCAGGGTCATTGACTAAATTCACAATCTTTTTGTCACCGTCTCTGGAGGTAACAAGTGCTGTAGAGCGGTCTGCACTCAGACTGACTCTATCTACTCTGCCTTTGTCAACTTCTTGAATAAATTGACTGTATCGCCATGTTTCTCTGGTTTGAGGTTGTTTGTCAAAGAATGCTGTTCCTAAAGCGATGACAACTATAAAAAGCAGTGCATAAAGCCCCGCATTTCTCCATCTTTTATTCACTGAGGTCTATCCTCCTGTATTTTGTGTGAGTTAGCGTAGCTTCTCTAATATGAGAGGGCATTATTAAGAATTATGTTAACTTATCTTAAGGTATAACATAACATGACGGCTGTCATGTTAGAAAAGCTCTCTGATTTGTTCCAAACTAAAATGGTAAGGATTATATTGTAGAGACCCTATAGGCTGGTGAACCGTATGTATGGGGATAATTTCTACCACACTATTAGTGTAGGCGATCGCTTCAAATCCCCTGACTAATTCGGCATTCCAGGGCGACTCATGCACCATGGGCAGATGATTGAGCAATTGCGATCGCACAATTCCCGGTAATATTCCCTCTGTGAGTGGTGGTGTCCACCAACTACCATTTTGCCAGCCCCAAAGGTTACCTGTGGTAGTTTCAAGCCAATTACCTGCGCCATCGATGAAAATGGCCTCCTGAGAATTTAACTGTTGGGCGTGAGTCCTCGCTAACCAACCACTGAGGTAGTTACCAGTTTTATGAGCAGGAAGACTGCGATACAAGTTCGACATTGCCAAAGTTGTGGTAATACCGTGTTTTTGCTTGGTGATTAAATCTGGTGGTAATAACCTCCCGCTTATCCACTCCCTCCCATCTGCAAACAGGGTAATTCTGAGAATGGGGAAATTTTCCGCCAGAATTTCTGCACCTTGACGCACCAGATTCCAGCTTGGTTCTCGCCAACCAAAAGCTTGTACTGATAACAGTAGGCGACGGCAATGTGCCACCCAGTTAGTTAAACTACTATCGAGGCTTTGCTCATAAACCCGCACTGTTGTAAATACCGTAGCCCCATAAAGTAACCCCGGGTCGTGAATATCTAATTCTAGGGTTTGAGATTCTCTGAGTTTGCCATGGTACCAATAAATAAAACTAACCTCCCTGGGGGTTAAACCTACTACTTGAGATCATCCTAATAAATCAGCGCGGGGTTTAAAAGTTTCTATTTCCCGCAGTTTTTCATAAAGTTCCCGTTCTTCAGGTGTGATACTTTTAGGTGTAACAATTTGAATTTCTACTAATTGATCGCCACGTTTACCATTTTCCCCGGGGTAGCCTTTATTTGCTAACCGCAGTCTTTGACCACTCCTCACACCCGGAGGGATAGTCATTTTCACAGGGCCATCTAAAGTCGGTGCTTCTACTTGTCCTCCTAAAACCGCTTCACAGGGAGTGACTGGAACTTGGCAAAATATATTGAACCCTTCTAGTTTAAATAGCCCATGGGGCAATACTGTTATTTTCAAGTAGAGGTCACCACCACCAATACCTTGATTGCGTAACCGGATACTTTGACCTGTTACCATAGCTGGGGGCATATTTACTTCCAGCGATCGCCCATCTTCTAGGCGAATCCGTTCTTTGCCACCTTCATAAGCTTTTTCCAGTGGTAAAGTTAATCTAGCTTCAATATCTCGGCGGGGTGTGCGCGGTGGGCTTTTAGGAACCGTATACTCAACCCGACTTTTAGGAGAACGAAATGGATCGCTTTTGGTACTACTACTAACATTTCTGGTGTCTTGACGACCCCCTACACCAATGACTTGATTAATAAAACTCTCAAAATCGGAAAATTGTTCGGGATTTACATCTTCAGTGGTGCTGCGACCATTGGAGGAACCAGACCAGCTTTTAGATTTGGGTGCTTTGCTAGCAGTAAAACCTTTTTGTTTCCAGTAGCGGCTAAATTGGTCGTATTGCGATCGCCTGGCTGTATCAGAAAGGACTTCGTAAGCCTCACCGATATCTTTAAACTTTTCCTCTGCGGCTTTATTTCCCGGATTGAGATCCGGGTGATATTGTCTTGCTAACCGGCGATAAACCTTTTTAATTTCTTCACCGGAAGCATCCTTAGGTACTCCTAAAATTTCATAGTAATCGCGAAAATTCTGCAAATTTTGCATAGTTCAGTTATTTTACTTTTAATTGTAGTAATAGGGACTGATGACTGTTAAATATTGACTAATAACTACAACCAATCATCGTCATCATCATCCCAGTTATCCTGGTAACTTGGTCGAGAAGGCTTGCGAGAGGAACGCTGATCATAGTCTGGGTAGCGACTATCTTTGCTGTAACCCCTATCGTAGTCTCTGTTGTAATTTTTGCCATAGGAATCACGTTCGCGATATGTATCACGGGAAAAATTGGGTTCCCGTTCCTTATCACCGCCTGTAAAAATGTCACGAATCGTCCCAAACAAGTCTTCCTCTTCGTCCTCAGCATAATACTCCCGAACTTCTCGGTTTAGTTCATATAAAGCATCTTGTAAGTCAGCATAGGCTTGATCAATGCCGCGATCTTCATTTTCCTGGAGACTCTCACGCAGTTCCCGACAAATACTATCAATTCGCTGGCGGCGATTGCGGGCAAACTGCATACCAAATTCCAGTGCCACTTCTCTGAGTTGGCGTTCTGCCTGTAAAATCAAAGCCTCAGAACGAGTGCGTTTTTCTACTCTTTCTTTGCGTTCTCGGTCAACATCCGCGTATTTTTGAGCATCCTGAATCATGCGATTTACTTCTGATTCACTCAAAGTAGAAGCCCCTTGAATTGTGATACTTTGTTCTCGTCCGGTGGTTCTATCAAGGGCTGTCACCTGCAAAATACCGTTAGCATCAATATCAAAAGATACTTGAACCTGGGGAATTCCTCTTGGTGCTGGGGGGATGCCATAGAGCTTAAAACGTCCCAGTGATTTGTTATTTGATGCCATTTCCCTCTCACCCTGGACTACGTGAATTTCCACACTGTTTTGGTTATTTTCTGATGTAGAGAAAATATCAGAACGGCGCACTGGGATAGTAGTGTTACGGGGGATGAGTTTTTTCATCACACCGCCAATGGTTTCCAGTCCCAAAGATAATGGTGTCACATCCAAAAGCAGCACGTCTTTGAGTTCACCCGCCAGAATACCGGCTTGAATAGCAGCACCTATTGCCACCACCTCATCAGGATTAACATTTTCGTTAGGTTCTATCCCAATTAAGTCACGCACTAACTGCTTCACCATTGGTATGCGTGTAGAACCACCAACTAGTACCACTTCTTCAATATCTACCGGTGAGAGTCCAGAATCTTTGAGTGCGCGTTTAACTGGTGTACGTAAACGTCCCATCAAGTCCACACACAAACCCTCAAACTGAGAACGAGTCAGGCGAGTCTCTAGATGTTTAGGGCCGTCCTCCGTAGCAGTGATGAAGGGTAAGTTAATTTCGGTGACGCTGACAGCGGAAAGTTCAATTTTCGCCTTTTCTGCGGCTTCCATAAGGCGTTGTAAAGATTGCCGCTCGCGTCTTAAATCTACCCCTTCAGCCTCCAGAAATTTATCTGCTAACCAATCTACTATTTGTTTGTCAAAGTCATTACCACCTAGTTGAGTATCTCCACTGGTAGCTTTAACTTCAAAAATGCCATCACCAACTTCCAAAATTGAGACATCAAAAGTCCCACCACCCAAGTCAAAAACAAGGATAGTTTCAGTTGCACCCCGATCTAATCCATAAGCCAAAGATGCGGCTGTAGGTTCATTAAGAATCCGCAACACTTCTAAACCAGCAATTCTGCCAGCATCGCGGGTAGCCTGTCGTTGAGAATCATTAAAATAAGCGGGAACCGTAATTACCGCCCCTGTCACGGTTTCCCCCAAATAGCGACCAGCATCGTCTGCCAATTTTTTGATCACCATGGCGGAAATTTCTTCTGGGGCGAAATCCTTTTTCAGACGTGGACAGGGAATTGTCACATTACCTAATTCGTTTTTACGGATAGTATAAGGTACACGCTTAGATTCCTGGCTGAGTTCATTATACTGCCGCCCAATAAAGCGTTTAACCGCAAAAAATGTATTTTGGGGGTTGAGAACAGTTTGCCGTCTGGCCATTTGCCCAACAACCCTTTCGCCTTCTTTGCTGAAGCCGACAACAGAGGGGGTTGTGCGCATTCCTTCTGCATTGGCAATCACCACCGGCTTGCCACCCTCCATTACGGCGACTACTGAGTTGGTTGTACCCAAGTCGATGCCGACTACCTTGCCCATGGGTTACTCTTCTCCTAGTGTGTCTTGTACGTTTAATTTAATTATGCGGTACTACCTCTAGTTGTTGGATATTGGATGAAAACACCTCAATGGTATGATAGTCATTGTTAAGGTAAGAAGTAGAGGAGTTTAAGCTTGAGGAGCTAGTTGCAACACTAGGATAACATTGACAATGCTAAGTATGTCCAAGTAGCTGAAATCTTATCTTTGTCATCCCCTACCCCCCAAACCAGAGAGATTGAGGTTATCCATTGACAGGGCATTTTCAGGAATCCTCACGACTGATAAAACCCTCCACCACCAGGGGTTTCAATCACAAAAACATCTCCTGGCTGCATCTGCACTGTTGCTGTGCTGCCTAAATCCTCTTGTGTTCCATCTTGATGCTGTATCCAGTTGCGCCCCACCTGACCAGGTTCTCCCCCATTTAATCCAAAGGGAGGAACACGGCGATGTCCAGACAGAATATTAGCTGTCATTGCTTCAAGGAACTTGATCCGGCGAATCACGCCGTTACCACCTGAATATTTGCCTTTACCCCCGCTATTGGGACGTAAACAAAAGCTTTCTAACAAGACGGGATAACGAGTTTCTAAAATTTCTGGGTCTGTCAAGCGGGAGTTAGTCATGTGGGTTTGAACTGCATCAGTACCATCAAAGTTAGCCCCTGCGCCGGAACCACCGCAGATGGTTTCATAATATTGATAACGCTCATTACCGAAAGTAAAATTATTCATCGTTCCCTGAGAAGCAGCACTCACACCCAACGCACCATATAAAGCATCAACGATGTTTTGTGATGTCTCTACATTGCCTGCTACAATTGCGGCTGGGTAGCTGGGGTTGAGCATACAGCCTTCAGGAATGACAATTTCTAAAGGTTTCAGACACCCGGCATTCAGGGGGATACTATCATTAACTAGAGTGCGGAAGACGTATAAAACCGCTGCTTGAGTTACAGCCTTGGGGGCATTAAAATTACTGCTTAGTTGCCCAGATGTGCCGGTAAAATCAATTGTTGCACTGCGATTTTTTTTGTTTATTATCACTTTAACTTCGATTTTGGCCCCGCTATCTATTTCATAAATGAATGATCCATCTTTGAGGGCTTCAATTGCTCTTCTTACTGATTCATCGGCATTATTTTGAACAAATTTCATGTATGCTTGGACAGTTTCCAGTCCATATTGAGCAACCATTCTCTGTAATTCTTTGACTCCCCTTTCATTGGCTGCAATTTGTGCTTTAAAATCAGCTAGATTTTGTTGGGGATTACGAGCGGGATAAAGATGATTAGAGAGTAAATTTCTTACTTGGGTTTCTTGAAAAATTCCTTGTTCAACTAAAAGAAAATTATCAAATAAAATCCCTTCTTCTTCTACTGTTGTACTGTGGGAAGGCATGGAACCAGGAGTAATACCGCCAATATCGGCTTGGTGTCCGCGAGAAGCAACGTAGAACAGCGCATTGGTCAGGGTAGAGGGCAAAGTGTCATCTAAAAATACGGGGGTAATAGCTGTGACATCTGGGAGGTGTGTTCCACCGTTATAGGGGTTGTTGGATAGATAGACATTACCTGGTTGGATGGTGTCGCCTTTGTCATTGATTAAACTGCGGACGCTTTCACTCATTGACCCTAAATGTACGGGAATATGAGGAGCATTAGCGACTAATAATCCTGAAGAATCGAAAATAGCACAGGAGAAATCTAATCTTTCTTTAATGTTCACTGATGCCGCAGTATTTTGCAGCACAATCCCCATTTGTTCGGCGATGAATTGATAGAGATTTTTGAATATTTCTAAACGGACTGGATCTGGTTTATTTGTGGCGTACATTTTTAATTTATCTTCTTTGAGATTAAAGGTAAATTTACAGATGAATTTGATTTTTTAACTAAGATACACGTTGTAAAATTAAATGATTCCAATCATTTAATTTTGCTTGCCACTTAGGTTCAACCACAATTGTACTAATCTTTTCCACAATAATAGCCGGACCATTTATTAAATCTCCCACTTGTAAATCTTCACGGCGGTAGACTGGGGTATCATGCCATTTTTCCCCAGTGAATATCTTAACTATTTCCACCGATTCAGGGGGTGATTCTATAGGACGAGTACGACTAATTACAGGTTCTTCGGGAGTATCCATTTTCTGAATTACTTCTACGAAAATAGATTCTACAATCAAGGGCTTGTCGGGTTGAATGAAACCATAGCGAGATTTATGTTCATCTATAAATGCTGTGTGCATGACCATGACATCTGAATTGAAATCAATGCTTAAAGTAGAATTAGTCCCCTCATATTTCACATCCAGTTTTTGAATTACTGTTGCTTCAACGCTACTTTCATTTTGACTGAGTTCACTTCTTGCTTGGGTTTCTAATGACTCCCTCAACTGCATTAACTGAGGTATTAAGTCTTGATTTAAAGGCTGTTCTACTCCTGCTACTCTGGTGGCTCTCACATCAGCTAGTCCCATACCATAGGCGGAAAGAACACCAGCATAAGGATGCAGAAATATCTGTTTCATCCCTAAAGTATCCGCAATTAAACAGGCGACTTGTCCACCAGCACCACCAAAACAGCAAAGTACATATTGGGTGACATCATAACCTCGTTGTAGACTGATTTTTTTAATAGCATTAGCCATATTTTCCACAGCGATCGCCATAAATCCGGCTGCTACTTGTTCGGGTGTAAGGTAATTTCCTGTAACAGTGGTAATCTCTTGTGCTAATTGCTGGAATTTCTGGATGACAATATCTTTATCTAAAGGTAAATTGCCATCAGCACCAAAGACGGAGGGGAAATATTGAGGATGTATCTTACCTAACATGACATTTGCATCTGTCACCGTTAAAGGTCCACTCTGACGATAACAAGCCGGGCCGGGATTTGAGCCAGCGGATTTTGGTCCGACACGATAGCTAGAACCATCGAAGATGAGAATGGAACCACCACCAGCTGCAATAGTGTGAATTGATAATACGGGAACTCGCATTCGCACTCCCGCAATTTCAGAATCTAATTGGCGTTCATACTCCCCTTTAAAATGGGCGACATCTGTACTGGTTCCCCCCATATCAAAGGTAATTACTAGATTAAAACCTGCTCTTTTACTAGTTTGAACTGCACCGACAATACCGCCTGCAGGTCCACTTAAAATACTGTCTTTTCCCTGAAATTGTGCTGCTGCTACTAAGCCGCCGTCAGACTTCATAAACATTAATCTAACATTTGGTAATTGGCTGGCTACTTGGTTGACATAGCGGCGCAAAATTGGGGTTAAGTAGGCATCTACGACAGTTGTATCTCCTCGACTGACTAGTTTGATTAATGGGCTAACTTGGTGAGATACAGAAATTTGTGTAAAGCCAATTTCCTCGGCAATGGCTGCTACTTGTTGCTCATGCTGGGGATAGCGATCGCTGTGCATAAATACAATCGCACAACTGCGAATACCTGTATGATAAACTGCTTGTAAATCCTGTTGTAATTGTGTAATATTAACAGGTGTTAATTCGTTGCCATGAGCATCATAGCGTTCTTCTACCTCAATCACTTGTTCATAAAGCATCGTTGGTAAGATGATGTGACGGGCAAAAATATCAGGGCGGTTTTGGTAGCCAATACGCAGGGCATCTTTAAACCCTTTGGTAATCAGTAGGACTACTCGATCTCCTTGCCTTTCTAACAGTGCATTGGTGGCGACAGTTGTCCCCATTTTGACTACTTCTATGGCTGTATTGGGAATGGGTTCATGAGTTGAAAGACCCATAATATCCCGAATACCTTGGATAACTGCATCTTGATATTGTGTGGGATTCTCTGAAAGTAATTTGTAGACAATAACCCATTCTTGAGGTTTCAGAGGAACGATCAAAAAACGTTCTGTATGCCCTGAGAGCCGATCTATAATTGTCTGGCTATTAGTGACAGCAATAATATCTGTGAATGTACCACCGCGGTCAGCAAATACTTTTAACATTTATCAATTTACCCTATGGTATATAATCAGAAGATTTATAATATAGCCTTTTTCAGGCTCATGAAGTACACACCTATTCCCTATTCCCTATTCCCTGTTCCCTCAAACTAAAAAAATTGTACCTCACGAGCATGGGAAATGCTATAATCTATGTAAGAATTGATATATCTGGTAACTGGCGCAAGTATTGATTAATTTCTACAGATGCAGCAATTCCAGAAATCATGGCATCTTCAGTAAGATTACCACCACACCAATCACCACAACATACTAAAGGTAGGGGACTTTGGGCAGATAATACAGCATGTGGCCAGGGACGACTGGGAAAAGCGTAACGCCAGCGATGTACTTGCATCCAGTCTGGTGTTGCTAGCCAAGGAAGCCCCAAACTGTGGGCTGCGGTTTGCAACATCTCCTGTGCAACGGCTTGTAAATCTGGGGTTTCTAAATGTAGTTGGGCAAAATTAGCGCTACTTTGTAAGACAAATACAGGTTGTTGAGGATGGGGGCGTTTGCTGCTGTCTAAACCCATCCATCCCAAAACCGGCTCATCTGTAAATTTCCGCTCCTTCCAAGGTGGTAGTGGGGATGTAGGGGGATATCCTGCGATCGCACTAATACAAGGATAAAATTCTACAGAGGTCAAACTATCCAAAAATGCTTTACCCAAAATATGTTCGCCCAATGGGGACAAAAGTGCCAAAGCCTGGGGAGCGGGGATAGCGAGAACTATGGCTGTGGCTGTTAATTCGGCGCTAGATTCAAGAGTCAGACACCAAGTATTTGCGGAATGAGGGTGAATGGCTGTGACCCGCTGATTCAGTTGGATTTCTAAACCTTGGGCGAGAAACTTACCAATGGTACTCATTCCCGCGGGTGCAATATAACGGGGTTGAGGCTGATCTTGCCATAGCTCTAGGATATGGCGATCGCATAAAGATTGTACCAAATTTGCGAATAATTCACCTTGAGGCTGTAAATAACAAGCCCCATGGTCTGCCCAAGTTCCATGTAATCGACGGGTAGCGAGTCGTCCCCCGAAACCACGGGACTTTTCAAGGACTACAACCGAGTATCCAGCCTCAGTTAAACGTTGAGCGCATATTAAACCTGCCATTCCGGCACCAATTATGGCAATATCAGTCATAAATTCTTGACTCTGTAGGACTAGGGATGAGCAATGACCAACAATTGCTAATAGTAGAATAAACTACATAAAGGCTGCACAAAGAGAGGAAAAGAAATTGGATGAACTGAGGGCGGCGCTGGAGTTAGCGACACAAGAGGAATTGCAGGATTTAACGGCAATTTTGTTTAGTCGTAAATTTAATCCCCTAGATTATGTTCATACACCTGAACCCATTGAGGTACAAAGCCAAAGCCGCGAAGCTTGGCTAGACACATTAGAGAATCGGTTTCGGTTTTTAGCTGCGGATGGGATCACAGTATTACGGGGGCGTACAAGTCAGGTAACTTACCGTCAAGCATTAATTCAGGTCTGTAAATATTTGAAAATTCCCTATTCTAGAGAATTGACGACTGTTGATTTAGAGGCGGAGTTATTTTTACATCTATTAGGACAGGTGTGGAAAAAACTGCCGGAAAATGAGAAACAAAAATTAAATCAGCAGGTGCAACGTCAACTGTGCCAGTCAAAAATCCAACAACCCCTACCACTTTTATTACAGCGCGACCCATTGGGATTACTGGTTAAAGGTGGTAGCGCCTTGGCTGTTACTTCTATTCTGCAGCCATTGGTATTGCAACAGATAGCGCGCCAATTTGCCATCCACTTTGCTAAATATCAAGTAGCTAAACAGACGGCGATCGCCGGTTCTCAAGCAGCAACTAGCCAATTTAAAGGCTATGTAGCTCTACAAATGGCGCGGCGGGGTATGACTATGAATGCGGCTCGTTATGGGGCAGTGCGTAGTGTTTTTAGCTTCATTGGCCCAGTGATGTGGACTTGGTTTTTTGCAGATTTAGGATGGAGAGCGATCTCTACTAACTATGGTCGGATCATCCCCACCATATTTGCTCTGGCACAAATTCGTCTCACTCGTGCTGAATGTTGGGAGCCAGCTTGAAGTTAGCTTTTTATCATCCCCACACTAGTTTACAAACCCCTTGGAATGTGACTCAAATTGGACTGCTGATTTTTCCCTTGAGTCCTTTGGTGGGCGGTGTCAGTATACTTTTGGCAGCATTAAGAACTTGCCAATTAGAATACCGCAGTGTAATCAAAAGTCCCCTTAACTGGGGATTTGGGCTTTTAAGTGTATTACTGATTATTAGTTGTAGCTTTGCCGATGATAAAACACAAGCTTTTCTGGGCTTATTTAATTTATTACCATTCTTCCTAGTTTTTGCTGGACTCAGCACCCTGATTCAGACAACTGTTCAATTGCGGCAAATAGCGATGATTTTCGTGATTGGTTCAGTTCCAGTGGTGATAATGGGCTTTGGGCAGATGTTTTGGGGTTGGAGTTTCCAGTTACAGGTTTTGTGGATTTTATTAGATTTAGGTCTGTCTGCGGGAGGAGTTCCACCAGGGCGTATGTCCTCTATTTTCATGCACGCCAATCTTTTGGCTGCTTATTTAGCGATCGCCTTCACCTTGGGATTAGGGTTATTGTTAAAACAATGGCCATTAAAATCCAAAATAACCACAATTTTTTTAACGCTGTTGGTAATTACCAGCTTTGCTGCTCTGATTTTAACTGACTCACGTAATGGATGGGCGATCGCGATCGTTGCCTGTTTAGCTTATGCACTTTACCAAAGCTGCTATCTAATTATTGCCAGTTTTGCCAGTGTAATTACTGGCGTCCTGTTAGCAGCTTTCGCCCCCTCACCAGTTGCAGAAACCTTTCGCCGCTTTGTTCCGACTTACTTTTGGGCGCGGTTAAATGATCAAATGTATCCAGATAGACCAGTGGCTTTAATGCGAACTACTCAATGGGAGTTTGCTTGGTCTTTAACTCAGCAAAAGCCTTGGACAGGTTGGGGTTTACGCAGTTTTAGCGACCTCTACAAAGCACAGATGCAAATTGATTTAGGTCATCCTCACAATTTATTTTTGATGCTATCTGCTGAAACTGGTTTACCGATCGCACTGTTATTTTTTGGCTGTCTGGCTTGGATATGGTTTGCAGGTGTGCAATTGTTGCAGAAACCCAACTATTTAGACAAAAAAGATAAATTGATATTTTTCAGTTATATTGTTGTAATTTTACAATGGTTGATATTCAACACCGTAGATGTAACTTTATTTGATTTTAGGCTAAATACAATTTCGTGGTTATTTTTCTCTGCACTTTGGGGAGTTGTATATAGTAGTTCTCGTTTGCATAGGTACGGTGAATAATTCATTGACCACAGATGAAGATATATCATCTATACACGGAATCGGGAAAGTTGCTTTTATAGCCAGATTTTTCCAAATTCGATGATATGCTTGATAAAAGCTATGTTGGTGGATGGAAGTTCTGGTGCGTGGGATGGGGGGTCAGGTGTGCGATCGCGCCTAAGAAATAGTCCAAGAATTACGTAAAAGCCAGTAAATAAACTTGACTCACATTGTTTACAAAATATGGTGCTAAGTCATAATTATTGAGTGCAACTAATCGGTAAAATGGATGTGTCCGTCATCAAGTAAAATACGCCTAAGTAGCTGATCTGTGTATGCTGACAACTTCTGACTTTCTTCAGTACGGCCAATGGTCGGGTATTGCCACCATAGCATTCGCCGCCCTGACATTGCTGGCTTTTATTGTCAAGTGGGGTATCCGCTTTCGACTGGTGGGTACAACTGGCTTTATGTTGGTGCTGACTGCGGGTTTATTTTCTCTGTCTTTGGTGCCTTTGAGTCGCACTGTGATTCCAGGGGCGGTAAAATATACTTTAGTTTATGATAATGCTTCTACAGAAACGGTGATTGCTACATCACCTCAAATTTCAGCCGAACAATTAGAAGCAACTTTGTTGCAAGCGGCTAGTAATCTGTATTCCTATGGTCGTCTGGGGACAAGGGGAGATAATCAACTGACTATTCGCGCTCGTACTGTGATTCATCCTGAACCAGGGGTTTCTGTACCTCTTTACTTAGGTCAGATCAAGCGGACATTAGCTAGTCGCGAAGATGGGAATATGGAGCTACAAATTTATTGGGAAAAATTCGCTCAATTACCCGATGCTGCTTCTTAGTGCTGAATTAGTTCCAACTTTTTCTTGGGTCACGGGGTAGAAAATGGTTGATTTTGGTGAAGTTTCATCTTTACTCGGCGCTCTCCCCGTTGATTTTTTGTTCTCCCGGGTAAAATTCTTTGTCAACAAAATAACATATTTTTTTTGTATTATACTATACAGTATTGATGCTTTTTAGATTAGGATATATAATTGTTAATTCTGGGTCTTCAAAAATTTGGTAGTTCAGAGTTGGAGCCGCATGGGCGTGATTAGAGCCAATGGAAACGAAAATTTCTGGACATAAGTCTAAAATTTGATTAAGAATTATCAACGTTTTGGCACACTAGATTTATATGCCCAGTCAATCTTTTACAAAAAACTTGTCTACTCAAACTTCTAACTCATTATTGACATTGACAGTTGCTCCCGGAAAGGTAATGCGTGGTTGTGGGGTTTTACAATCAACACCAGCAGAAATTTCCCGCCTGGGAACTCGTCCCTTATTAGTGGCGGGTAATTCTACTGTGACTATGGCTCAAAAGAGTCTACAACCAATTTTAGCCCAGGAAAATTTAGTCACAGCCGTAAAGAGTTATGGTGTAGATTGCTGTGAAGCTAGTTTACAAGCTTTAAGGACAGCAGCCCAGGAACACCAAGCTGATGTGATTATTGGTTTTGGGGGCGGTAAAGCTTTGGATGCAGCTAAGTTAGTCGCCTATCAGTTGCGGTTACCAGTAGTGACAATTCCTACATCTGCGGCTACCTGCGCGGCTTGGACTGCTCTTTCTAATGTCTATTCGGAAACCGGGGCTTTCCTCTATGATGTGGCTCTGTCTGGCTGTCCTGATTTATTAATACTTGACTATGATTTAATTCAAACAGCACCACAACATACATTAGTGGCAGGAATTGGGGATGCGATCGCTAAATGGTATGAAGCATCAGTCAGCAGTGGCAATTCTCAACAAACTTTAATTATTGCCGCAGTGCAACAAGCGCGAGTTTTACGAGATATACTATTGCAAAAGTCAGCTACCGCCCTCAAAGAACCAGGTGGTGAGGTTTGGCAAGAAGTGGTAGATGCTACAGTTTTACTGGCTGGGGTAATTGGGGGGCTAGGAGGGGCGCAGTGTCGCACGGTGGCGGCTCATGCGGTACATAATGGGTTAACTCACATCCCTGGACACGGTAGTATACATGGTGAAAAAGTTGCCTACGGTATTTTGGTGCAACTGCGTTTAGAAGAAATGTTGCAAAGTAATCAACTAGCAGCATCGGCACGGCAACAGTTGTTAAAGTTCTATGCAGACATTGGACTGCCGCGAAATTTGGATGATTTAGGTTTAGGCAAAATTACATTAAAAGAATTACAAACAGCTGGGGAAATTGCCTTAGCGCCCCAGTCTGACATCCATCGACTACCGTTTAAAGTTGTGACAGAAGAGTTGATGGCTGCAATGGTTTCTACCACCGCACCAACGGATAGTAGAGAGGTGATTAATCGTGTCTCCACCAGGGGAATGAATGAAGAGGTTTTACAATGAGCTTGAATTGGATTACCCCCGCAGAACGCATACAACAGCTACCGCCTTACGTATTTGCTCGTTTAGACGAATTGAAGGCTAAAGCGCGCGAACAAGGACTTGATTTAATTGATTTGGGTATGGGAAACCCAGATGGTGCCACACCACAGCCAGTGGTGGAAGCAGCAATGGCGGCGTTACAAAATCCCGCCAACCACGGTTATCCGCCTTTTGAAGGTACTGCTAGTTTCCGCAGTGCTATCACTAATTGGTACAATCGCCGCTATAATGTGGTTCTAGATCCGGATAGTGAGGCTTTACCTTTACTGGGTTCTAAGGAAGGATTAGCCCATCTAGCGATCGCTTATATTAATCCTGGTGATTTAATTCTGGTTCCTTCTCCCGCCTATCCCGCCCATTTTCGCGGTCCACTAATTGCTGGGGGGAAAATTCATAGTTTAATTCTCAAACCAGAGAATAACTGGTTAATTGATTTAGCTGCTATTCCCGATACAGTTGCACAACAAGCGAAAATCCTCTATTTTAACTATCCTAGTAATCCCACCGCAGCCACCGCTCCCCGGGAATTTTTTGAGGACATCGTGGCTTTTGCGCGGAAATATGAAATTCTGCTGGTGCATGACTTATGCTACGCCGAGTTAGCTTTTGATGGTTATCAACCCACTAGTTTGTTAGAAATTCCTGGGGCGAAGGAAATTGGGGTTGAGTTTCACACTTTATCTAAAACCTACAATATGGCTGGTTGGCGGGTGGGTTTTGTGGTGGGGAACCGTCATGTAATTCAAGGTTTGCGCACCCTGAAGACTAACTTGGATTATGGTATTTTCGCCGCTTTGCAAACCGCAGCCCAAACAGCTTTGGAACTACCAGATGTGTACTTACATCAAGTACAACAACGCTACCGCACCCGCCGAGATTTTCTCATCAGCGGTTTAGGAAAATTGGGCTGGGATATCCCCAAAACCAAAGCTACTATGTATCTATGGGTAAAGTGTCCCGTGGGTATGGGTTCTACGGATTTTGCCTTGGATGTCTTGCAACAAACTGGCGTTGTTGTTACTCCTGGTAATGCCTTTGGGACCGCAGGTGAAGGCTATGTTAGGATCAGCTTGATTGCAGAGTGCGATCGCTTGGGTGAAGCTTTGCACAGATTTAAACAAGCTGGTATCCGTTATCAACCCGAAACCGTAGTCTCTGGTTCACAATAGAGAAAATCACTGATGTCTACCCCCTGTGCTACCAATTCTCATTTAATTGTTGCCGGTTTTCATGCTCTTTCTGACCCCATCAGGATTAATGCGGTAGAATTGCTACGAAAGCGGGAACAGTGTGTATGCGACTTGTGTGATACCTTGGGGGTAAGTCAGTCAAAACTATCTTTTCACCTGAAAACCCTCAAAGAAGCAGGCTTAGTCAACGCCCGTCAAGAAGGACGCTGGATTTATTACAGTTTGAATTTGAGCCAATTCGCTGTTTTAGAAGCATATTTAGGAGAATATAGCCGGTTAGGAGAAATATCTCCTGCTCAGTCTTGCGATAATTTTTCCTGATATATCAAGTTTTATTGATGAATTTTTGTATACAGTAACCTCTGAGTCATTGACATATCAATTTTTTTTGAAATGATATAAAAGTAAAGCTTTCTTAATTAAATATGAGAGTGCGTGTAGGAATCAACGGATTTGGTAGAATTGGCAGGTTGGCTCTACGGGCTGGATGGGGTTGGCCAGAATTAGATTTTGTGCATATCAACGAAATTAAAGGCGGTGCGGTAACAGCGGCACACTTATTAAAGTTTGATTCTGTCCATGGACGTTGGCCACTAGAAGTAGAAGCGGGTTTTGACAGTGTTTTAATTAACAACCAAACTATCAGCTTCAGTGATTATGCTGAACCAGGCGCAGTTCCCTGGGATGACTTGGGTGTTGATTTGGTTTTGGAATGCTCCGGTAAGTTTCGCACTCCTCAAACCCTCGACCCTTATTTTAAAAGGGGAGTACAAAAAGTAATTGTCGCTGCTCCGGTAAAGGAAGAAGCCTTAAATATAGTCATGGGGGTAAATGATTATCTCTATGACCCCCAAAAGCATCACCTGCTCACTGCTGCTTCTTGTACTACTAACTGTTTAGCTCCAGTAGTCAAGGTAATTCATGAAGGTTTAGGTATTAAACATGGAGTAATTACTACCATCCATGATAATACTAATACTCAAACCATAGTTGATGCTCCCCATAAAGATTTACGCCGGGCGCGGGCTACGAGTTTATCTCTAATTCCGACTACAACCGGTTCAGCAACAGCCATTGGGTTAATTTATCCCGAACTGAACGGTAAGCTCAACGGTGTGGCGGTGCGAGTCCCATTACTGAATGCTTCTTTAACAGATTGTGTGTTTGAAGTTGCAAGACCTACCACGGTAGATGAAATTAATAGCTTATTGAAAGCAGCTTCGGAACAAGAACCCCTCAAAGGTATTTTAGGCTACGAAGAGCGTCCTTTAGTATCCATTGATTACAAAGATGATCCTCGTTCTTCTATTATTGATGCTCTTTCTACAATGGTGGTGGATGAAACTCAAGTCAAAATCCTGGCTTGGTATGACAATGAATGGGGTTACGCCAATCGGATGGTTGAACTGGCGCGTAAGGTTGCATTGAGTTATTAGTCATTGGGAAATATAGGATTTTGCAGGTAAGTAGCTACTAGTAGTTTACCTGAGTCAAAGGAAATCTGCTGTAACAATCTTTCTCCCTACTCCGCAATTGTGTATGACATCTTCTACAGCTTCTGGCGCTAATCTCAAGAATTATATTCTTGTTACCCTAGCCTATTGGGGTTTTACTATCACTGATGGTGCTTTGCGAATGCTGGTACTACTCTATTTTGATAGTATTGGCTATACTCCCTTACAAATCGCCTTTTTATTTCTATTCTATGAAATCTTTGGGGTTATTACCAACTTTCTGGGGGGTTGGATTGGTTCCCAATTGGGTTTAAAGGTAACTCTTTATACGGGTATTGGCTTACAGGTTTTTTCTTTATTCATGCTATCATGGCTGAATCCCAATTGGGCGCAGTGGATGGCGGTGGGTTATGTGATGGTAGCCCAGGCCTTTTCCGGGATTGCCAAAGATTTAACTAAAATGAGTTCTAAGAGTGCTATTCGCTTGGTGGTACCCCAGGAGGCTCAGTCATCTTTATTTAAGTGGGTGGCGGTATTAACAGGTTCCAAGAATGCACTTAAAGGGGTAGGCTTTTTTGTTGGTAGTGTGCTGTTGTCTTCTTTTGGCTTTACCTCTTCCCTATTAATTATGGCTGGGGGACTGTTCTTAATTATGTTCACCGGGTTGATGTTGCCTAGGGGTATGGGTAAAATCAAGGCCAAAGTTAAGTTTAGCCAACTGTTTTCTAAGAGCAAAGAAATTAATATTCTCTCAGCTGCGAGATTTTTTCTGTTTGGTTCCCGCGATGTATGGTTTGTTGTGGGGTTACCGGTGTTTTTACGGGGAAATTTAGGCTGGTCGTTCTATCAAGTGGGTGGATTCTTGGCTTGTTGGGTGATTGGTTATGGTGTGATTCAGTTTTTAGCGCCCACCCTTATCCAGCGCTTTGGTTCTGGTCAACCACCGAAATCTCAGACTATCCAGTTTTGGACATTTACCCTCACAGCAGTTCCCGCGGCGATCGCCTTGGCTTTACAACTGGGCGTACCTGGTAACATCGCAATTATTGGGGGACTGCTTGTATTTGGTGTAGTTTTTGCTTTTAACTCAGCAGTCCACTCCTACCTAGTGTTAGCGTTCACCGATGACGATAAAGTCGCCCTCAACGTTGGCTTCTACTATATGGCTAACTCCGGGGGTCGATTAGCTGGTACAGTGTTATCAGGGTTGGTATTCCAATATTTTAACTTAGTAGGTTGTCTGTGGACATCCATGTTATTAGTCTTAGCAGCCGGACTGGTGACGATGAAGTTACCTGACCCACAACCGAGTCAAGCTATAGCTTGGAAATCCGAAGGTGGAGATTAGGATCATCAACGCTGGGTAGTGCTAAGACTTTTTGCAACAATTCAATACGTTCAGGCACAAATTGATAGTAAATCCATGTGCCGCGTCGTTCTTTCTTGAGTAAACCAGCTTCATATAAAACCTTGAGATGATGACTCACAGTTGGTTGTGATAGTCCCAAAGGTTCTATTAACTCACAAACACAGGCCTCGGCTTGTGGTCGGTTAGCAATGAAACTGAGAAGTTGTAGTCTCGCTGGTTCTCCCAATACTCGGAAAATAGCTGCTATCTCTGCTACTTCATCAGCCTTAAGGAAGCTGGATAGCACTGGTTTACAACAGTTTTTCAGGTCTATAGGCGAGTTCATATTCATATATTGACACTTATCGATATGCTATGGCAAAATATTGATAAACATCTATATAGATGTTTATCAATTCTGTAACGAGATAAATTATGGCAGTATTGAAAACTCATGTGGCTTTGAACGTGACTAATCTGGTCAAGTCAGTAGAATTTTATCAGGCAATGTTTGGTGTGGAACCCGTCAAATATAAAGCTGACTACGCTAAATTTGATATTTCCCATCCGGCTTTAAACCTAACTCTCAACCTAGCCAATCATATCCAGTCTGGTGGTGCCTTGTCTCATTTAGGGGTACAAGTTGAAAGTACACAAGCAGTGCATTCTGCCATCCAAAGGTTTACAGAGGCAGGACTGGCATTGTTTACTGAAGAAGATATAGACTGTTGTTATGCTGTACAAGATAAAGTTTGGGTAACAGACCCAGATGGCAACCGTTGGGAAATTTTTGTAGTCAAAGTTGCTGATACAACACCAAGTGAGAACTGGAAACACTCCTGTTGTGGTTAAATAACCTCCTCTTCCATAATTCCTCATTTTAGGTGATATCAATGAATACCAACACAAACACAACCCCGCTAAAAGCCGGGAGTAACCTGAGTGTTTTTGAGAAATACTTGACTGTTTGGGTATTTTTGTGCATCTTAGCCGGAATTGCACTAGGGAGGTTATTTCCTGGGGTGGCGATCGCACTGGATGCAATGAGTATTTATCAAGTTTCCCTACCCATTGCAGTGTGTCTATTCTTCATGATGTACCCCATCATGGTAAAAATTGACTTTACCCAAGCTGTGAATGCAGTCCGCGCCCCTAAACCTGTAATTCTCACCTTAATAGTCAACTGGTTAATTAAACCATTCACAATGGTGGTATTTGCGCAGTTTTTCTTGGGTTGGTTATTTCGTCCATTAATTACAGGTACAGAATTACTGCGTGGGAGGGAAGCAGAAATAGTTAATTCCTACATCGCCGGGACAATTTTATTAGGAATCGCTCCCTGTACCGCCATGGTGTTGATGTGGGGATATCTATCATACGGTAACCAGGGACATACCTTAGTCATGGTGGCAGTAAATTCACTATTAATGCTATTTTTGTATGCACCCTTGGGCAGGTGGTTACTAGCAGCCAATGATTTAATAGTACCTTGGCAAACCATAGTTTTATCAGTAATCATTTATGTTGGTTTACCTTTAGTGGTAGGAATGTACAGCCGTTATTGGATTTTTAAACACAAAGGTAGACAGTGGTTTGAAAGGCGGTTTTTAAAGTATCTCACTCCGGTTGCTATTACTGCTTTGTTAATTACTTTGGTTTTGCTATTTGCCTTTAAGGGTGAAGTGATTGTTGAGAATCCCTTGCACATTTTGTTAATTGCTGTACCCCTATTTATTCAAACTAATTTCATTTTCTTGATTAGTTATGTGGCAGCATTAAAACTGAATATATCTTATGAAGATGCGGCACCAGCTGCATTAATTGGAGCTAGTAATCACTTTGAAGTTGCTATTGCTACAGCTGTGATGTTGTTTGGCTTAAATTCCGGTGCTGCATTGGCCACTGTGGTAGGTGTGTTAATCGAAGTCCCAGTGATGTTGATGTTGGTTAAAGTTTGTCAGCGCACAGCGGTTTGGTTCCCCAGGGAGCCAGAAAAAGCTACATTACCAGATCCACGCTGTATTAGTAGTGAGGATTTGACTTTACGGTAAAATACCCAATCAAAATTAAACTTAAACAGCCAAAAACTTTTGAATCACATCCTGACTCAGTTCTGTGGTGGAACCAGAGGCCACAATCCCACCTTTTTGCATGGCGTAATAGTAATCAGCTTGACGGACAAAGTGTAAGTGTTGTTCTACTAATAACACAGAAATCCCTTTGGTTTCTACGATGCGACGTACTGCAGCTTCAATTTCCAGGATGATTGAGGGTTGTATACCTTCGGTGGGTTCATCTAAAACGAGTAACTGTGGTTCTCCCATTAAAGCACGGGCGATCGCTAACTGTTGTTGTTGTCCACCGCTCAAGTCACCACCCATGCGGGATAACATAGTTTTTAACACCGGAAATAAGCTAAAAACTTCTTCGGAAATTTCGGCTTTTTTACGGTTTTTTGGTCTAGCTTCTAACCCTAGAAGCAAATTTTCTTTGACTGTCAACCGGGGGATAATCTCTCGTCCTTGAGGAACATAACCAATTCCCAGTTTTGCCCTTTGGTCTGGAGATTTGGAGTTGATTAATTCTGCATTTAAGTTAATTGTGCCACTGCGGGGTGAGAGTAAACCCATAATTGTTTTAAGTAGAGTGGTTTTACCTACACCATTACGTCCAATTAAGCAGATCATTTGTCCTGCTGGTACGCTTAAATCTACGTTGCGTAAAATATGGCTTTCACCGTAGTAAACGTTAAGTTGAGAAATTTTTAGCATCAGTTTTTTGATTCTCAATGGCGGTTATGATTTATCTAAGCTCCAGACCCTAGGGGTTAAAAAACAGCAGTTTTATTCTGGCTGTTCTCCTAGATATACTTCGATTACACGGGGGTCATTTTGGACTTGTGCAAAACTCCCCTGACATAGTACGGAACCTTCATGTAATACTGTTACGGTTTTGGCAATTTGGCGGACAAATTCCATATCGTGTTCAATGACTAGAATTGAATGGCTTTGGGCGAGTGTTAATAGTAGTTGTCCGATGTTGTAGGTTTCTTCGTCTGTTAACCCTGCAACTGGTTCATCAACTAGTAATAAGTCGGGGGACTGTGCTACTAACATCCCAATTTCTAAACGTTGCTTTTCTCCGTGGGAGAGTAACCCGGCGGGAATGTCTGCTTTAGGGGTTAAACCAACTGTTTCTAATAAGCCTTTAATACTATTATTTTCCGTGGTATGAGAGGGATGAAATAGGGTGGAAAATACATTTTTGTGGCGGTTAATAGTAATTTCTAGGTTGTCACGGGGGGTTAAGTTGAGGTAAATTCGCGGTGTTTGGAATTTCCGCCCAATTCCTAAGCGGGCGATTTCATGTTCAGGTAAAGAACGCAGATTTTTACCTTTGAATAAAACTCTCCCAATGGTTGGTTGTACTTTCCCGGTAATTACATCCAGAAAGGTGGTTTTTCCCGCACCGTTGGGACCAATTACTACCCGCAACTCTCCCGCATCCATGCTAAAGTTGAGTTGATTGATAGCTTTAAAACCGTCAAAACTGACGGTGACGTTTTCAGTTTCCAAGATTTTCGCGTTCATGTTGCACTTCTGGGTCTGCTTCTAAAGTGGGATATGTGGGGATGGGACGAGGGCGGTGGAAAAAAGGAATCTGTTGCTTTTTTAACCATCCCATGAGACCGTCAGGTAAGACTGTGACGACTATTAAAAATAGTGCGCCTTGAAAAAATAGCCAAATTTCGGCAAATTGTTCACTTAAAAAAGTGCGCGCATAATTGACTAATAAAGTACCGACTATCGCCCCGGTTAAGGTAGCGCGTCCCCCCACCGCCACCCAAATCACCATTTCAATAGAAAAAGCAATATCCATGGTTCGGGGTGATACTGAACCGCTTTGAAGTGTATAAAATGCTCCTGCTATCCCGGCGATCGCACCGGAGACCGCAAACACTAAAACTTTAAATTCTGTGGGGTTATAGCCAGAAAATCGCACCCGACTTTCATCATCTCGAATAGCGATTAATAATCGCCCAAAGCGTCCACTGGTCAACCAGCGACAAATCCCATAGGTGAAGGCCAGAACAATTACCGTGAGGGTATAGAAAATGAATTGGGTTTGGGAGTCACTGACATTCACCCCAAACAAGGTTCTAAAACCTGTGAGTCCGTTAGTACCGTTAAACAGTTTTTGTTGACCATTAAAGAAGTTGAAAAATATAATCACTGCGGCTTGGGTTAATATGGAAAAATAAACCCCCTTGAGGCGATTCCGAAATACTAAGTATCCTAATAATCCCGCTAGTAGGCTGGGAATCAACACCACCGCCACTGTGGCCAGGGGAAAAGAGTAGAAAGGATACCAAAACCAAGGAAGTTCTTTCACGCCATACAACCCCATAAAATCAGGTAATTCATCGGGGGGAACTTGGAGTTTTAGGTACATAGCGATCGCATATCCCCCCAAACCAAAGAAAATCCCATGTCCCAAACTCAGCAACCCGGTATAACCCCAGATTAAATCCAGACCCAAAGCCACAATGGCCAGGGACAAAAACCGCCCCAGTAGATTCAAACGAAACCCCGACAGCATTGCTGGTATAATTAAAATTAGGATAACTGCGATCGCCACCACCACCCCAATCTCAATTAAAATTAACCGTCCGCCCTTCCGACTCATGCTCTGCGTCCTTTCTGGTTTAAACATCAACAGTACGACCCTTCTGAGGAAAAATACCCCCAGGCTTCCACTGTAAAAACGTGATAATCAGTGCAAACACTAACACCTTGGCCATGCTTGTAGTCGCAAAGAAATTCAACACATCAGCTAAAGGTTGAATAGGAGATAACACCAAAGCTAGAGTCCCAGAACCAATTAAAAAATTAGCCGTACCAATTCCCAAAGCCGCCACAATAGTTCCTGCTAAATTCCCCACACCACCGACCACTACCACCATAAAGGTATCAATAATATAATTTTGTCCGGTGTTTGGTCCTACAGAACCCAGTAAACTAATAGCACAACCAGCCACACCAGCCAAACCCGACCCCAAAGCGAAAGTGATAGCATCAACTTTTTGAGTAGGGATACCCAAACAAGCACTCATACTGCGATTTTGGGTGACAGCACGAATCCTTAATCCCCAGTTAGAACGCTGTAAAAATAGATAAATTCCTCCTACACAAATTATTGTCAAAGCCATAATAAACAAGCGAGCAAATGGTAATTGGAGACCACCTAAAGACATTCCCCCTTGCAACCAACCAGGAGCGGTCACATCTACATTTTGAGCGCCAAACCAAGGTTGAGTAAATACCTGTTGCTCGCTCAATAAATTTCCCATTGTTATTGTTATACCCAGAGATAGTAACAACAACAATCCTACAAACCAGTTACGTACTTTACCCCCATTACTCCGAGCATTTAAAATCCGTAAACCTCCAAAAAACAACACACAAAATAGGAATATGCCAATTACTAATAACCAATTCACACTGCGAACAAACTGTTGAAAAATTAAACTCACCCCCCAAGTTGCTAGGAGAGTTTCTAAAGGTCGTCCATACAGATAACGAATCACGCCCCGTTCTAACACTAACCCCACAACAGCAGTGAATAGAAAAGCAATAATCAAAGCCAAAAATATATAAAAATCAAACCACACTCCGCCCAACTGTTTGCAGCCATTTTGTACTACAAAAGTGGTATAAGCCCCAAACATCATCAATTCACCATGGGCCATATTAATCACGCCCATCAAACCAAATATAATGGCTAGTCCCAAAGCAGCAATTAATAATACTGCCCCAATACTAATACCATTAAATAAAGCTTCTAAGACACCTATTAACACCTATTTATCCTCAAAAAATATCAATAGTCAATGGTCATTGACTATTGAGTATTAACTATTAACTTAAACTTGCTTGTACTTACCACCTTTAGCCGGGTCTGACCAATCACAGCCAAATCCTTGAGTTTCTTGGACAAATTGATTCCAGGGAATTGGTTCTACTGGTGCAGGGGTAGCATAGACAATATCGAATAAACCATCTTGTCTCACTTCACCAATGCGGACAATTTTAGACAAGTGATGATTGGCGTTCATAGTCACTTTACCTTCTGGTGCATCTAAAGTTTGACCATAGGCCGCAGCGCGAACCTTATCTAAGTCAGTTGTCCCAGCTTTTTCTACCGCTTGTTTCCATAAATAAACGGCGACGTATGCTGCTTCCATGGGATCGTTAATTACCCGGTCTGCACCATACTCTTTTTTAAAAGCTTCTACAAACTTTTTATTTGCAGGTGTGTCTACTGTTTGAAAGTAATTCCAAGCTGCATAGTGACCTTGGAGATATTCAACACCAATGGCTTTAACTTCCTCTTCTGCAATACTTACAGACATAGAGGGATATTTATCTGCTGTTAATCCAGCCCCTTTTAATTGTTTGAAAAATGCCACATTGCTGTCACCATTAAGGGTGTTATAAATTACGCCACCATTGGGTAAAGCTTGCTTAATTTTAGAGATGATAGGTGTAACTTCTACGTTACCAAGTGGTAAATAATCCTCACCCACAGTTTTTCCACCTAAAGCCTCCAATTGAGCCTTAATAATGGTGTTTGCAGTCCGGGGAAAAACGTAGTCAGAACCAACTAAAAAGAATTCTTTGCCTTTATTTTTTAACATCCAATCAACAGATGGTTCAATTTGTTGATTGGGAGCCGCACCAGTATAGAAAATGTTTTTAGAACATTCTTGACCTTCATACTGTACCGGGTACCAGAGCATATGGTCTTTACTCTCAAACACCGGTTTAACATTCTTGCGACTAGCAGAGGTCCAACAACCAAAAATGACAACAGTTTGATCTTGATCAATTAGTTTGGTAGCCTTTTCTCTAAAGGTATCCCAGTTAGAAGCGCCATCTTCAGTAATCGCCTCAATTTGTTTACCTAAGACACCACCAGCAGCATTAATTTCTTTAATTGCTAATCTTTCAGCATCAACAACGCTTCTTTCACTAATCGCCATTGTCCCGCTGAGGGAGTGTAAAATACCTACTTTGATGGTGTCACCGCTATCAGTAGCAGTGGGTGATTCATTGGGTGATTCATTCCCGCAAGCCTTGAGCAAAAGGCTAGTACCGATAGTTGCAGAACTATAAAGTAAAAACTTCCTTCGGTTAAATTGTTGAGTCATATTCGGATGAATTTATTACACTGCTTATCTACAGTATTTGATGTTAGTTTGATAGTTTACTATTAAAAAGTTAGCTAATATACAAAGTTTTATAAATTTAGATTGCAGGTGATTTAGGAAATTCAGCCCAAAATCAAAAGCGCCCTTCCGTTGGGAAGAGCGCTTTGATCAATCAGAGAGAGTATTATTTAATTCTCTTAAGCTTAACTTCTTAACCGTTGATTGCAGGAGCAGTCAAAGCAACAGGAGCAACTTCACCAGCAGCCAAGTCTAAGGGGAAGTTGTGAGCGTTACGCTCGTGCATTACTTCCATACCCAGGTTAGCGCGGTTGATCACATCAGCCCAGGTA
>NZ_JAQMUH010000107.1:0-27357 GCF_028331025.1 Anabaenopsis arnoldii
CGGATATCCTGTTCTTTTAGTCCTAAATCGTATAACCTACGGATTAAGCTAAATTTCCAGGTTTTCCGTTCTGCTGGTGATGAGCGTGTCTGCTGGGTTTTCAAGTGCGCCATCACCACTGTAGCAAAGGGATTATGACTATTTTCTAACTCTTGCCACCGTTGTTCATAATCTAACAATTTAACTATGCCAAATTCAAAGTTTAACCTTGTCTGGGGGTAGTTATAACTGTAATTATGCGGTCTCCAGTTGCGGTTATTGTCACACAAGATTGCCAAGCTAATGGCTGGTTTACCAAAGCGGTCAAAGATGCGAAAGTTATAGGTAAACATCCGTTGACTAAAATCATTTTCTTTCTGTGCTTGAATTTCTACATGAATTAATAGCCAGATTTCTTCGCCGTTAAGTTGCCAAACCTTGACTAATTGGTCAGCATAACGTTTACCTTGCTCCGCATCACGGGCAATTTGCCGAAATTCCTGATTGAGAAATTCATGGGGTAGCTCCCAGTTAATCAAGGCCGCGGTGGCTGGGAAAAAGAATTGTATGGCTTGGGGAAAATAGTCGGTAAGTATCTCTTTCCAAGGGCTATCAAAGTCAGCGCGCTCGTTCATAATTATTCCCAGGATTGATAAATATCCTCAGAGCCAGCATTTAAATATGCTTTTGCTAAATCTATTCCTAACTGGGAAAATTCTGCATTAATGGCTTGCATCCTCCCATCAATGGAGTTATCCCCCTGATACCAAGCTTTTAATAATCCATTGGCGATAATCTGACAACGATTCATCCCAAAGCTTTCTTTTTCTACAAACTTTTGATTTGGTTCTTCAGCTAAACTTAACCCCGGTGCTAATTGCATGGTAAATAGGGGAATTTCTCGGTGAAAGTAGGATTGATTTGTCAGATATATATCCTGTAGAGTAGTTTTAACTTGTTGATAATCTGGTTTATCAAAGTACAATACACCTGAGTCATGTCTTCCGTAATCTTGGGGATTGTACAAAACTTTAAAACTAAAGGGAATCCCTAAATCATTTAGTTGCTGGGTTAAACTACCCATTACCCCTACAGCACCTTCAGGAGTGAAATTAAAATAAATTCTCACGGTTACTGAGTTCTTTGGCTCATCCTCCACACGAGTAAAACCCTGATTCCCAACAGCCATGTAAAAGCCATTTTGTACTCTGTTTTTGGGTAACCGAATAGCAACAATATCACCCACTCTTGCGCTTTTTTCAGATGTTGATAGATGTTTATCTCGGTGAATATGTAGCCTTAAACCGCCTTGTGTCACCGCTAATGTATCGTCTGGTTCTTCTCGCATAACATACCAACCATAGTCAAAATACCCATCTCCTTGATTGCTATTATGTAACTGTTCGTAAAATTCTAAATCCACGCCTAAAAGACTATTATTCTCTAAGTCTTGGGGTAAGTTATTTTCTTCTCTATCTAGCGCCAATACACTCCGCAGAGAACCGTTATAATAAATGCCATACAGAAAACTTCGCAGTTGTAAACTTAAATATTTTTGCTGCATCTGCTTGGGCATTTTTTGAAACCGTTCTACTACTTCTAGAGGTAATTCTAAGGGTTTATAGTCGGGATGATGAACTGAAAAATCAGTTTTAATCTCTAGTTTTTTAACGATGTCTTCCAGGGTTTCTAGTAAGTTGTTAGTTAGCATAAGTTGAGGGGTAAAGTATGAGCTAAACTGCGGTAATATTAAAGGTATGACCAAAAATTGTCGGTATTGATTGTACAGGGCGGGTTAATAATGCTTTAGCTACTTGCAGCATGGCAATTCCCGTATTACTAAAGGATTTTTGGTATTGAATCATGGATTGGATTTGTTGAATTAAGGCAAATCCGGCAAATTGTACTACTCTGTGTAAGTAGTCGGGACGGTGTTGTATAATCTCTGGAAATGTGTTTAAATAACCTTGGGTTAATGCGGCTATGGAAGGTTGCAGCATTTCTAAGGGGGTAATCGCTAATCGCAGGGATTCTTCAATGGTGAGGGATTTACTAATAACTAAACTACCTAACCAAATCTGTACATAACTCCCGATGATTGTCCCTAAGTCAAAGGCGGGATCTCCCCAGTGCGATCGCTCCCAATCAATTAACCTGATCAGATGATGATTATGGTCATCTTGCCAGTTGTTTCGCACTAAAATATTATTTAGTTTCAAGTCGTTGTGAGTCACACAAGCAGGCTTGACAGATTTACCTAATTCTGCTATAGCCTGCCCTAAACTATCATAACGTTGATAAAGCGCAAAGAATTTTAACCCATCATCGGGTACTAAACCAAAAATTTCTGGCTCGACTCGTTCAAATCCCAGAATCAAATTTGATACCAGATCAAAGTTCACAGAATCTTGAGTGAAAAATTCTTGATATTCTTGATGCTCAAAAGTATCACGGTGGATGGTTCCTAAGAGATTACCAATTGCGATCGCAATTTCAGTAGGAAAGCTTTTTTCTTTCATGTAGAAATCCATCAAATCCCGGTAATCATCCAGATATCTGCAAACAATAATGGAATTTTCTACATCAAAGTGCAGTACCTCTGCTAAAAATTGACGGTATTTTCCCAGTTCTGGAAATCGCTGTAAAAACTCTTGAATGCGCCACTCAACGAGAAACTCACCAGCTGCTACACCTTTTTGATTCAGTCGCTCTTGCTTAATCAGTAATTTGTGTTGCTGTGTAAAGGTAAGTAATAGGTTGAAATTCTTGGCTGTGAGTGGTTCTATCTTAGTGGGAGGTTGTTGGGACTTATCCAATAACCCTTGTGTCAGCAAATAATCAAAAGCATTATCGGAATTTAAGATAAATGTCATATTTTTAATCACCATTTTTCCGACTAACTACTAAATATAGTTATTGATGGCATATTATTACACTTAAACCACTCTGGCTATAAATTTACATAAAATAAAAGGGACAAAATAGTTACACTTATGTCCCGATTAATTTGAGATTTATCAAAGGTCTTAACCCCAACAAGCTTGGGGTGTGTCAAAGGGTTAAATTAATTCATTGGATGTACTGACACAAGCTATTTCCGTGGGGGCTGGGTCGGGATAAATTGCTAAAGTGTGATAATCAGGAGCAGTGTCTTGATATAATATTCTGAAGGTATAGAGTTTACTCCTGTTTCCTTCTTCGGTAATTACTGTTAAAAGTGTATTATCTGTTTTGGGTATTCCGGGAATATTGAGCCGGGGAATGCGCCGCAGTTGAATGACATTTGCGGCTGAGTTTTTACAGTCTCCGGAATTTAAGTTACGTTCTGCTCCCAATTGCATACACATCGGACCATCAAAGTCCATTGTTACTTGTGATGGGTCGTTTAACCAAACTTTCTTAATTGTTTCCCCTGCTGGGAGAAAGCTTAAGTTTGTCCCTTGTTGATAGGAAACTTTGATAGTAGGTACTACTCCCCCTAAACCTTGCGCTTGACAGGAAAACAGGGAACGCAAAACGGCATTATTAGCTAAAGTTCGCCCTGTATATAGTAAGATGGCAACTGAGAAAATTAGAGGGGTGAGAGTCCAAAAATTAGCATATTTGAGAATGTGTTTCATAGCTACCAATGGGAAAACGGCGATTAGGGTGACTGGGGTTAATTAAGTCCGGTAGGATGCCCAACCCAGAATATTGCTATTATGAGAAATAACGAATTATATAGTCATCCTATTTGACTTGAGAAATTATGAGTGAGGAAAGGGAACACCGGAACAGGGAACAGGGAACAGAAATTGTTCATGAATCATTTAGGATTGCTATAGTTTTACGGTTCTATTGACGTATATTTCTACCTCTTGGCCAGCTGGTATAAACCAAATATTAGTTCTTTGCATCATTTGAGAAATCGCTTGTTGATTGCGTTGAGATATTTGGGGTACTACTGACCTTAATCCACCTTCCAATATTCCAGCTGGTATGTTGCGTCTGTTATTGGTGTTGGTGACGACGGTACTACCACCTTCTATAGAAACTTCGGTTTCAGCACGATTGAATAATTCCGCAGCTTTACCAATACCTCCTAAAATGAATAGACCTGTGTCCATCCCTGCTATTGATCCTGCTTGATCGGGATATTGATTTGCTATTAAAGGTTTACCTTGAGGAGCGCGAAGTACAATTGCATTCTTGGGTAAGGTTCTTTCTATCAACTCACCGTTCTCTTCTGAGATGATTTTGACTACATTTAACTGTAGTAGACCTTGTTCGGAAATAGAACGAATTTCACCCAATAATTCTGTATTAGCAGGTACTGCGATCGCCCCATCTATAGATTTTAGTGGTTCTTGCAACTGTACCACAAATAGATTATCTTCTTCTTGAGCGTCATTATTCCTAGCTCTAGTAGTTTCCCCAAAGATGGCCGTTGCTAATACGGCTTTAGCATTAGTTCCTACCTTGACAGATTTCGGGTTTTGTGATTGTGCCTGACTGACTAAAATCTCTGGTTGTGGTGGTGTTTGTCCCGGTTGCAACTTCGTTGCATAAGTATTAACTTCTGGTACAGATAAAGCTGTATTTACTCTTGATTGACCGGTGGTATTTACCTGACCATAACTACCCAACTTGGCTAACCTTGTCCATTCCTTCAGGGGGTCTGGTGGCGATACTGCGGGGATAACAATCGGTGGGGGTGTAGAGTCCATAGCTATTGGTGGGATAGAAACTGAAGGAGACGCGGGTTGCTCAATAATAGGAACTGAAGGAGGTGCGGGTTCTTGAATAGTCTGCTCAACTCTGACTATTTTCTGTGGAGATGTCTCCAGTGTTGTAGGTGTACTTGCTCTCACCTGTGGAGTTTCCACCCGCGCAGGTGGTCTATTTCTGAGATTTTCTTGAGCTGCTCTGACGGTCTGTACTTGTTCTGCAAGGGCTAACTTTGTCTTGAGTATCTCCACCTCTTGTGCTAAATTTACTTCAGGAGCTTCACTCATAGCCGGTGATGGAACCGTTGGGGAAACTAAATTACTTCTGGGTCTTTGATTGCTGCTATTCATAATTTGGGATAAAAACACCCCAGCAACTACCACTACAGCTAAGGTAGCACCACCTACTAAGGCTAACTTAGCAAAGGGATTAGATGACAGTGACTGCTCGGTTTCTACTTCTTCGGGGGGAATAGTGTGAGCTTCAAAGCTAATTGAATCTTGTTGTGGTGACTCTTCTTCAAAACCCACCAATTGAGCTATTCTAGACTCCCAATCTAACAAGTCTATTTCTGGTTCATGGTGCTCAGGGGTTGGTTCCACTGTATATTGTGGAGAAATTTCTGGGTGAATTGAATAAGTATTCATGGTGTTTTAGTTGGTTTTAATTTCAAGAACAATTTTTGTCTGTAATGTCGCATATCTGGTAAATTTCTAGCCTAGCTTCTCCTAAGCGGTATGCTGCTAAATCCCAAGATGACCCTTGGGGTGGAATTGAAGTTACTGGTTTATCTATGGCTCTGACTAAAATTTGTTTATTGAACTCATTTGAGTTTCCTAGATTATTAGAACCACTAAAGTTTAATTGATTAGCTAACATTTCAACTTTCCATTTACCATTACCTATTTTTTCCGGTTGAGATACTCTTTGTACTACTAATATATATTCAGATTTGTTATTAATAAATTTTCCCGTGGGACTTAATTTAGTAATTTCCTCCTGAAACTTGGTTCTCAAATTATTAGCTAAGAGTTGGGAACTAATTTCCCAAGCTGTGATTGGCGGCTGTTTTTGTGACCAGGTAAGCATTAAGGTCATGGTTTCACCGACAAATCGGCGAATTGTTTCTGGATGTCTTTCATCACTTTGTTGAGGGTCTAAGGTAATCGCTCGACCATCAGCAAGTTGGGCTAAACTTTGGGGTGTCAGTTGCTGTTCTAAATCTTGAATCATGGAACTATGAAACAAAATCAAGAGCAAGCTAAATAAATTTAGCCCAAATGTTCCCACCGCTAATAGTGGTAATATACTACTTTTTCTCTTCTCTGGCTTGACTAATTGCATAAATATTTGCCTTGATAAATTTGAGAATAATTTACTTAAAATAGATAGTCACTTGTTACTTTAATTTCTACAACGGTTTGATTTATCCTCCCTGACAATAATGGAGTTGTCCACTAAACAAAAATCATGAATTTCGTAAATCTCTAGTTTGTCAGCGCGATGGCTAGAAATTGCTTTTTGGATGTCCGTACTACTATCTCTTAGGGGGTAAGGAAAATAATCGATCGCACGCACTAAAAAATCTTTATTAAAGGGTGTGACTGCTTTTCTCCGGTCATCTTTTCTGGTCTGAATTAGGTCAGCTATCATCCCTACTCGCCACTTCCCCGGAGCTATTGTTTCTGGGGGGTAAATTCTTTGAATGACTAATTCTGCTGAGATAATTTGATTAGGATTGTTTGAAAATACTTCTGGTGGGGTCATTTGGGCGATCGCACTTAGAAAACCTGGACGAAAATCTTCTGAGATCGCAAAACTCCCTACCCAACTGCTGGTAGTGACTCGTTGGTTACCTCCTTGGGGGGTTCTGATGGGTATTCCTGGGTCTGGTTGGGGTTTTGCAGCTTCTGCAATAGTTTGTGGGGGGAGGGTTCCTGACCAATTAAACATCAATGTCATGGTTTTACTGATGAATTGGCGAATCGCTTCGGGGTCCCTAGCTAAATCATCCACAGCGCCTATAGGTTGACCATCAACCATTTCCACAAAGTTGGGGGGTTTTCTCAGACTCAGTTGGCGAATGTTTAACCCTTGTAAAATGAATAGAAATAATACTGCTAGATGTAAGCTGAAAGTGGCGATCGCAAAAATTGTGAGAAAATTGATACTAGATTTTCTTTTTCGGAGTAGTTTCGTCATTTGCACACCGATGGGATGTTTAGATTCTATTTTTGATTAAGGCTGTACTATTATTAATGGCGCTAAAAATCGCAAATCCTCCCGCACCTGCGACAGCTAAGGATAATACTGGCGCTAAAATTCCCACAAAGATAATAAACCACATTAAATCAGGGTTAGCATTGGGGTTTTCTGCTGGTCCATTGATAATTACTGCTGCAGTCACAGCAGCAATGATATTAAATGAAATCTTACTAATTCCCGCCGCAAAAAAACCTGTAAACCATGCGTAAATCGGTTTACCCCCTACAGGTAATAAAGATGCGCCTAGGGCTAATGGTCCTAAAGCTGCTATAAGTAACATAGTAGCTTCTATAAGGTTTTGAAACGCATATTGCAAAGAAATTAAGAAGTTTTTAATTCTGGTTTGGGCGGTATTCCCTAATAAAGAGTTAAAGGTAATATCCGAGATATTTCCTGTATTAAATTTCAAGGAACTGACTTGATTTTCTAGCCTTTCAATCCAAATTCTATTCCCATATAAGTTTCTATATTCCCTCCACAGGTTATCAATTTGGTCGCTCGCTCTGGCCAAGCATTGGGTTTGTTGTTCCCCATTGAGGGATTGACAAGGACGAAGTAAAGAACCCGCTACCTCTTCAGCTAAACTCATATTTAATGCTTGCTGATAAGTTTGTTCAGCATCTGCTGTACTAACTACTTGTTGATTGACTGTGTTAATCAAGTTTCTTACCCCCAGCGTTAAACTAGAAAGTAGGCTACCATTTCCCGTATTACTCAAAAACAGCACCACTATAAAAGGCCAAATTAAACCACTTATAGGACGGGAATATTCACTGTTGATCACATCTTTGAGCCATTGCATCATAAAAAACAATAGCGTCCCCACAGCCAAAAATATACCCAGGTTTGTTAACGCCCCATATAAGTTATTACTTGTATTATTTTGTAATAAATCTAGCCATTGGTTATCCCAACTTTCAGCCATGCTTCTAGCAGTTACAGCACCACTATCAAAAGTTTCATTAATCCCAATTTCTGGGAAGATTTGCGCAATATAAACCTGCATTTTCATTAACCATATAGTAATTATCTACCAAACAAATCTGTTTGAGAAGTATTACGGATAAATCTCGCTGCTTCCGTAGCTGTGTCTACCCTGTGAGTACGATTCATTTCTTCCATCTGCTGGGAAATGTTGACTAAATTTAAATTGGAGTATTGTAAAGATTGATGGGTGAGGATACTTTGCGCTAGGGTTTCAGCGCTGATTTTTGCTTGTTCCTGTTGGATTCTAATACCTTGTAACTGTAAACCCGCTTGGTCTTTCTGTATCGTCATCAGTGGGAGAAAAGCATCGCCAGATGCGCCGAGAGTATCAGCGAGTCTTTGAAAGATGTTATTGGAACTTTGGGAAAGTTCGGAAATATTATTTAAGGTGGTTTCAGTATTTTGTAACTTAGATTTTAATCGGATTTGTCCATCTCTCCCCATATAACTTTCTATGGAACCCCTAGTAATTAGGCGATTCATTTCCTGGTTCACACCATTACTGCGCAGTACTGGATTATTTTCAAATCTATCTGTTGTGGGGTTAAATATCATATCTTGATTAAAATTATTCCCCGCATCAATTGGGTTAGGTATATTCGCCGCTCCTGTGGCATTATTGAGAGCAGTTTGACCCCTAATTTCTAAAGGTGTTAAGGTTTCGCTCAGATGATTTCTCAGGTAATTTTGCATATCTACAGAATAAAATTGAAACTCAGTCCAAACTTGGCCTAATTGTGCTGTTGCTGGGAGGAGTAATAACCAGGAAAAGCCCAAGGTGAGAACAGTAGTTTTGTGCATATCTTTCAACCTGAATAAATTGGACATGATTACGCCGATTACCCCCCACGGAGAGCAGCTATTAATTGTCGCGCAAATACCGAAATTGCTTCATATTTATTGTCATGTTGTCCCATTACTTGTTGACGTGCGGTTTGTTCCTGGGGGTTGTTAGCAACTACTGCTAATTGTTCATAACCTGGATAGTAACGACAAAAGGTATAAATCCCGTTGTCATCTAATAACCATTGGCTGTAAATTCCTTCTTTACGAGGAAAAAAGCTTTCTGTCGCATTACGAGAAATAATATTGCGGGGATATTTTAAGATGTTGACAAAACTATCTACTGCTACTGGCTGAATCCTCCCGATTAATCTGGTAGATAGGTTCTGTAAAATTTTGGATGCGGCTTTAGATTTGGCGATGGTATCGGGGTCTTGGGCTGATAAAATAACTCTGATTCCCGCTTTTGCACCATTGGCGCAAATTCTCCCCACTAAATCAGATATTTGGTCAAATTCAAATAAAATCGGGGCTTCGTCAATAAAAAAGATGGAAGCTGGACTACTTAACGCCCTGCGCAAAGCTGCAGAATAAGCACTTAAGGATAATACCGCAGCGTCTTCATTGTCCGAGAGGTTCCGCAGAGCAAATACTAACAGCTGCGCGTCGGTGGGAAAGCTCGAAGGTGCAGAAATAGCTTGTCCAACTCGACTGGAAAGCCAAAATCTTAACCGCAGTTGAATTTGACTCAGAGCGTCATCTACTCTTCCACTCACAGCATTTAATTGCAGATGTTCCGGTGAACAGAAATAAAGAAAGTCTCTTAAGGTGGGGGTTTTTTCCCACTCTTGACTCCCAAACCCCCCCGCGATCGCTTGTTTATATCTTTGGGTAATCCCTGGGTCGGCAAAAAATGCTCTTAATGCTAAATTGAGCAGGGAACGCACAGTTTGGGATAACAGTTGGTTTTCGGTGGATGAGCCTAAAACCATGGTCATTAATGCTGACTCTAAAAAAGCAGTATAATCTAACAAGCGATCGCGCTGGGCTTCTGGACTGAGCGATCGCAAATCAGGCTGTTCAAATAAGTTATTAGATTCTTTGGCAATATCAAAATAAGCCCCATTCCCCTCCATAAACCTTGTATAGTCGGTAAAAGTAGAGGTTCCATCTGGTTTAGGAAAGTCCAGAGCTACCACCGGAATATCATAAGCTAAGGCTTGGGTTAAAATTCCCGACACCAAAACCGACTTACCAGCGCGGGTAGTCGCAAACAGAGCTAAATTTTTATGTTGGTTAAACAAATCCAGATGTATGGGTGTTCCCCCCTCTTCTGCAATTAACTCAAACCCTCGACTATCTCCAGCTTTGGTTAAAACTAAAGGCATTAATCCCGGTACTTCACTGGTTAAATATAATTGACGGCGGTTAAACGGTTTAACTAACAAACCCTCCCAAACTATCGGTAAAGATTGTAGCCAAATTTTCCAAGCATATTCTACCTCCCTAATTACCTGGGCGGGTCTTTGAAAACAGTTTTCTATATATCTTGTGGCTTCATCTAATTTTTCTATGCTGGGACGATGTACAAAAATAGCTATACTCGTATATATTGGTATAGCACCCTCATATAATTGCTCTTGGGCTGCTACAGATTTCTTTAACTTTAATTGAGCGCTGACATCAATAGTTTTACTCTTTTCCTGGGCCATAAGTGCTGTCATATTCGACTGCTTCAGCACCCGTTGTAATGTAGTCTTCACTAAAGCCGGGTTGGCGGCGGTTAACTCGCAGAAAATCTCTGTATCTGTGACAGTTTCTCTGGCTAATAATTCCCACAAATAACGCAACTGAGCGAATTTATTCGCCCACCCTCCGGGTTTTTCTAGAAATGTCAACGCTCCAATATAGCGATTTTTCACATTTACCCAACGACGTTCAGCACAGGGTACAGCAGACTCCATCAGTAAAGTTGTACTGTGGATATTTTCTATAAGTAATTGACTACTACTTAACTCTGAATTAACCTGCTCATACAGTCCGTTTTCATCTAAATGAACTAACTGGGGAATGGGTATAGGTGGTGTTTCATTAAATCTTTTCCAGACCTCTTCCCATAGTTGATCAGCATTTAAAGGTTTAACATCTAAACCCATTTTGTTAGATAATAACTGCTCCCAGCGACAGAAACCCTGTTGATAGGACTGGATAATCAGAGTTTCCAGGCGCTCATTTTGCACTTGGGCTAGTTCCCCTTTAAAGTTTAACCACCATAGTTCAGCTTTACCTAATACTTTCTCTATCCAATCATCTGTATATTTCGTATTCGGTTCAATGGTATAGGTTACATATATCCGTAAAAATTTCGGCTTACGAATCCCCGCATTAGTTAGTTCTTGAGTTCTGGCTCTTTCCGATGTCAATAAATACTTAATATCCCGTGATGGTGTCTGCTTGACTAAGTGAGATAGTTCTATTTGTCTTTGTTTATCTGAACTAAATGACCCCATGTGCAAGGTCATCTTTTCCCCTTCAGGAATATCTTTTAAACCAGATTCTATATTATTAAAAATTGTCTCTATTTGCTCGTTTCTTAACGTAGTATGAATTCCCCGACATTCAAACCCAAAAACAAAGCAAAATCTATCTTTCTGAGTGTCTTTGTTTAAAATGTAAGCACCTATGTCACGACCATCCAGGGAAATGCGTAACATGGAAGCTAAATGTAAAGCATCCTCAAATGGTGTTAATCTACTTTCTTGACCGCCGACCTTTATGCTTTGTTTGCCGATTTTCTGCTTCATGGTTAACTTCTAACAAGCTGTAATAACGAGCAAACCCCCTTGTCCAAGTGGGAACTCCTATGAATTTGCTTAAAAATCGCCAACTCCTACCACCACTTAAGATCCACCAAGTCGCTATTCCCCAACCCGCAATTAATGCTGTCCATAACCATCTTTGAAAATCATCTGCAAATATTCCCCCAAAAACTCCATTTACAATTAAGTAAGCAGCGAGAATAATCACCAACCAGGGAAAGATTTGATCTGCAGGAATTGGACCTAATGAAGGTTGGGCTCCCAGGATTTGATTCACTGGGCGAAATTCTCTATCTGTTTCTTCAGACATACTTTAGTTACTCACATCACCAATTACAAACCCTGTCAGCACATCAGCAACTGTGACCGCAACTACTACTAATAAGGGAACCCTGGCTATACTTTGCCAATCTTCATCTTTCCTAACGGCGTTAATTACACCAACTAAAGAACCTGCAATATACAGTAAATAAATTGCTCGTAAAACGTTAAAGATTAGGCTGACTGCTGTTTGGGTATTACTATTGGTTTCCGTACCTTGTGTTAAAGTATTGCGGAAAAAACTCTCTGCTTTACCAAAAAATTGCGCCTGTGCGGGAAATGCAAAGTAATCTAGCCAAAATAAACTCAGAACCAGGGATACTGCTAGGATTTGACAGAACACAACCCAGGGCTTTGCTAAATTTACTCTCTGTCCAAGCTGGATGACTATTGCTAGTAAACTTCCCAGGAGCAAACAAAACAGCAGCACAGGGCTTTTTAAACTGACAACGCTTAAAAATACAGCCACAGCTATCAAAAATGGTACTGATTCCACCACCATCAGATACCATGATGACCACATACTTGTTAGTTTTTCAGATGTTTTCTGCCCTTTGGTTATTAAACCTCTCCTAAGTTCTTTCACCCTGTGTTTTTCAGACATTTTGTAGTTTCCCTGTTAACGTCAGTCAGATTTATCCTGTTAATAAGAGCTAATATTTACATTGAAAAATTAAGAAAATCGGCAGGCTTGAGCTTGACGATGTAAATTGAATTTATGTGGCTACAACATCATATACTCTCATAACGTCACATCCTATTAAGGATAAGTTAACTGGTTTTTAATGTTCAGTTAAGTAGATGACTCCACTTATACCACACTACTGCCCACCGTTGGAGCTGATCGACATAATTACCGTATTTATGTCTAAACATTCTCTCTGGGATACTTGATTTTTCTCCATAAGTCATCAAGAATAAAAGTAACCTCTAACAAGTTGTAGTCCATCTTGTTAAAAACCTAACCTTATCCAATTTTCTCAGTCCGCACCCTGCGGACTTTATTTATTTACCCAGAAATTCGCCCCGGAACTGATTAACAACCCGGTCTAGTCCCACGGAATGGGCGGCTTTAAATAACAAGCGATCGCCTGGTTGCACAAATGTGATTAATCTAGTTACTAAGTCCCCATGACTGGTAAAACACTCCGTGGGAATACCCTTTGCACCGGCGATCATTGCTTGGGTATCTTCTCCATCTCCTAAAACTAGCAACCCGTCTAATTCCAACTTTTGGACGGTTTCACCGACTCTGTGGTGCAATTGTCGGGATTTTTCCCCTAATTCTTTCATCGCCCCTAATACGGCAATTCTGCGTTTTCCCGGTGTATCCGCTAACAATTGCAAAGCTGCAATCATAGCTTCTGGTGCAGCATTGTAGGTTTCATCTAAGATTAATATATCATCAGGTAAGCTCAACCTCTGCGATCGCCCAGTAGGCATATTCACCATCACCCCCCCTTGCAAACCTGACCAATCAACCCCTAAAACCTTCGCCACCGCCAACGCTGCTAAAAAGTTACTAGCATTGTGAACACCAGCTAAGGGTAAAGGTAGCTGCATTTCCCCCACTTGAATAGTTTCTTGATCTAACACCACCCCTTGGATATCACCACCAGACAAGCCATAAGTTACAACTTCCCCCGACCAAACTTGTGCAGCTGTAGCCATTAATAGAGCATTATCATAATTAAGAATAGCAACCCCATCTTGAGGCATTTTCCCTAATAACTCACATTTAGCCTCCGCTATGGCTTGCTCAGAACCGAGTAACTCAATATGTGCCGTACCCACATTAGTAATTACCCCAATGGTAGGTCGAGCTATTTCCGTTAATTCCGCAATTTGTCCCCTCCCCCGCATCGCCATTTCAATCACAGCATAGTCATGGTCTGCACCCAGTTCTAATAAAGTTTTGGGTACACCGATTTCGTTGTTAAAATTGCCATGGGTTTTATGCACTCTTCCCTGAGTCCCCAACACTGCGGCGATTAGTTCCTTGGTGGTGGTTTTACCTACGGAACCAGTTACACCCATCACAGGGATATCAAAGCGATCGCGCCACCATCTCCCCAGTTGCTGATATGCTTTTAAAGTATTCCCCACCCGTAACACAGGTAACCCTGGATACTCATCATCACCGTCCACAATCGCCCCTAAAGCACCCTGACCTATGGCCGCAGCCACAAAATCATGACCGTCAAATTTTTCCCCCCGCAAAGCTAGGAACACCTCACCGGGTTTAATCATCCGGGTGTCTGTTTGAATACCGCTGCTCATTTGTCCTAGAGCGGTTGCAGATAAATTCACGGGTTCAGCGCCTAGAACTGTTAACAGTTGGGAGATGGTGGTAGAGCAAGGCATAATTATCTAACAGCTTTTTTGTGATTTTTTTCAGGTGTGGCTACATCAAATTATAGGAAGTTGTGACTACATAAGAAAATGTGGTGACAACTCCGGGATATGAATTTACCCCACCCGTCCCCAGATCGCCCAATCACGTAACGCCTACGACCGAAGTTCAAATAAAATGGCTGGAATAATGATTCTTGTGTTTTGAAGCTCGGTCGCTTGCTGGGTAAGGGTTTCAGCCTTTGATAGACTGGGGTAAAGTCCATTTCAGCCATCGCTTTTTCTGAACCTGGCTAACGCCACGCTATCGCTATCGGAAACTGCCTCTAGACTTCTTAGAGGGTAATGGTTTAAAATTGAGGGTTACCCCTCGCTGGGGACATTAATCGAATGGAAACGAATTGAAAACATTGCGCCATCCAGAAGAACATATAAAGGTCCCCACTCGCTGGGGACATTAATCGAATGGAAACGTCCAGAGGAAAGCGTACCGTATAATTCCCTGTCTAAAAGCTCAAGTCGGTTAAAACCGAATTATTTATGATAGTTAAATAAATCCAAATATAGCAATCCTAAATGATTCATGAACAATTTCTGTTCCCTGTTCCGGTGTTCCGGTGTTCCCTTTCCTCACTGATAATTTTTCAAGTCAAATAGGATGACTATAAAAACAATCCACCATGCAAACATTCGCAGTTACAGAAACAATTACCACCATCACAGAAGCTGAAAAAAGATTTAATTTAACTCGAAATCAATCCCCAGATTTTTTTACCGAATGGTATGATCAATTACCAGAATTAAATAACGATGATATTAAAAACCTAGAAACATTATGGCAACGTTATATTTATCATCGTTCCGGTGGACATTTATTAGAAAGTACCGTAATTTTATTACTCGTTTCTCCACTATTAACCATCGCTGGTTTATATGATCCACCTTTTAGAATTAAACCAGAAGAATCAGTACAAATTATAATAGCTGATAGTGAAGAAACCTTACAGGGAAGAATTGATATTTTAGTATTAAAAGAAAGATTATGGATAATTGTAGTAGAATCTAAAAAAACAATGTTATCAGTTTGGTCAGCATTACCCCAAACTCTAGCTTATTTAATGGCTAATCCTGATCAAAATTATCCTGCTTTTGCGATGTTAACTAATGGTGATGATATAGTTTTTGTAAAAGTGGAAAATCAAAAATATGCAATATCTAGAGTATTTGCACCTTTTACTAATCAAAGTGAATTAGAAGTTGCTTGTCAAGTGTTGCGGAAAATAGTACAAATATTTAACCCCTCCCTAGGTGTCAAGAACACCTAGAGGGGGTTTTCAACTTACTTACTCTCCACAAAATCCGCATCAATCACATCTTCACCCGTAGTCGTCCCACCAGCTTGAGCATAAACAGCGCTACCAATTTGCATCAGAGCTTGCTGTAACTCCTGAGTCAGAGACTTTATGCGGTCAAAATTATCTTGATTCATCGCCTCCCGTAAATCGCTAATCAGACCCTCAACACGAGTGCGATCGCTACTACTGACCTTATCACCCAAATCTCTAATTTGCTTCTCAGCTTGATAAACCAAAGAATCCGCCAGATTCTTAGTATCAACTTGTTCACGGCGTTGGCGGTCTTCCTCCGCGTGGGTTTGTGCATCCCGCACCATGTTGTCTACATCTCGTTTATCCAGAGTCGAAGCACCAGTAATAGAAATCGACTGCTGTTTACCCGTCGCCTTATCTTGAGCCGTCACCGAAAGAATACCATTAGCATCAATATCAAAAGTTACGTCAATTTGCGGCACTCCCCTAGGTGCTGCGGGAATACCATCTAAGCGGAAAGTTCCTAAACTCTTGTTATCCCTAGCTAACTCCCTCTCACCTTGGAGAACATGAACCTCTACATTGGCTTGACCATCCGCCGCAGTAGAAAATATTTCTGACTTTTTCACCGGGATAGTAGTATTACGGTCAATAATCCTAGTCATCACACCGCCGAGGGTTTCCACACCCAGAGACAAGGGGGTAACATCCAGTAGCAGAATATCTTTGACCTCACCCGCTAACACCCCCGCTTGAATAGCAGCACCTACGGCGACAACTTCATCAGGGTTTACACCTTGACAGGGGTCTTTACCAATGATTCGCCGGACTAATTCTTGTACAGCAGGGATACGAGTGGAACCACCTACCAATACCACCTCATCAATCTGCTTATTACTCAGTTTCGCATCTTGCAAAGCTTGTTGCACAGGGTGACGACACCGGTCTAACAGATCCGCGGTCATCTCCTCAAATTGCGCCCTGGTCAAAGTCATATCCAGGTGTTGGGGTCCTGCGGGGGTAGCAGTGATAAAAGGTAAGTTAATATTAGTTTGGGTGGCGCTGGAAAGTTCAATTTTGGCTTTTTCCGCTGCTTCGGTTAATCTTTGTAAGGCTTGTTTATCTTGACGTAAATCAATACCTTGATTATGCTGGAACTCAACAGCTAACCAGTCAACAATCTTTTTATCAAAGTCGTCACCGCCTAAATGGGTGTCTCCACTGGTGGATTTAACCTCAAAGACACCATCCCCAACCTCCAGAATCGACACGTCAAAAGTCCCACCACCTAAGTCAAACACTAAGATAGTTTCATTTTGCTTTTTATCTAACCCATAAGCAAGCGCTGCTGCTGTGGGTTCGTTGATAATCCGCAAAACTTCTAACCCAGCAATTTTACCCGCGTCTTTTGTCGCCTGGCGTTGGGAGTCATTAAAATAAGCGGGAACTGTAATTACTGCTTGGGTGACTTTTTCCCCTAGATATTTACTCGCGTCATCTACCAGCTTCCGCAGCACTTGGGCGGAAACTTCCTCTGGTGCAAATTGTTTACGGGCTGCTACACAGTCTAATTTAACATTACCGTTGCGATCGCGCAAGGTTCTGTAACTAACTTCTGTCGCTTCGTGGGTAATTTCCTCATATTTGCGCCCAATGAAGCGTTTCACAGAATAAAAGGTATTTTCCGGGTTCATCACTGCTTGTCGTCTCGCAATTTGACCCACTAACCGCTCACCAGACTTAGTATAACCCACCACCGAAGGAGTCACCCGCTGACCCTCTGCATTGGGAATCACCACCGGGCGACCCCCTTCGATCACCGCTGCGCAGGAGTTGGTCGTTCCTAAATCAATACCAATTACTTTCGCCATATTATCACCTTCCTCGGATGGCAATTTTCATCTTGAGGATAGGGGACTAAGTATTAGGCTTACCTAGTCCCCCAACCCTAACCGAGATTTACTTTCACAGGTTTGTATTTCTCTGCTTCAGCTTTGGGTAAGGTTAAGCGCAAAATCCCATGGTCATACTTAGCTTCTACTTTGTCGTTCTCTACTGTTTGCGGTAAGGGAATGACTCGGTGAAATTGACCGTAAGCAAACTCAGACCGAGTTACTCCTTGTTTTTCCACCCTAGTCTCACTCTTTCTCTCACCACTAATAGATACTGAGTCGGGACTAACTTGTATATCTATGTCTTTTGCTTCTAAACCAGGAACTTCTAACCGCAGGTGAATTGCATCCTCCGTTTCTTCTATTTCGGCAGGCGGTATAAATCCTAACTGTATTTCTCCGCTATCACTGGGTATAAATCTATCCCATAGGCGATTGATTTGGCGTTGTAAGGTGTCAATTTCTGGAAATGGATCTAAATTTTGCCAGCGCCGCAATGGTTCCCAACGAGTTATTGCCATAGCTACCACCTCTAAGATAAACTGTGTACTATCGGGAGGCTTAATTTCAAGCTTTACACTCTCGGAATAACTGCTGATTGTCTCAATCTCTTGGCTCTCTCACTGAGCTTAATCTCAAGCTTCCTAATTCACACCTTAAACTAAATCTCACTGGACTAGGTTCGGTTTTATGGTTAGCTGCGATCGCAATAACCGTACTTTGTTAATGAATACACAATTTGTAACAAAATTTCGTGAGCAATTAATTATGTAAATCTTCATGAATACATTATAATACCTAGGTAGTAAAAAAATAGATAAATGACTAAAAAATATATTCCTAATGCTTTTATAAAAACCGAAAATTCCCAGTTATATGCAATTTTCGCCTGGAGTCAGCGCCCAGCGCAAATCATCCCCGCCCAATCTTGGTTAACTATCCTAGAAATATTTGTCCATGAACATGAGCTAGAAAAAGCATACCAAATATTTAAAAAAGTCCAGTTCACACCTGTTGCAGATAAATACATTCAGGAACTAGATAAATATCAGCCAATAACTCAAGATACCATAGTCTTTTTAGCAGATGGTAGCCTCACAATTTTTACCAATGGTTTTCGCAGTTTTATTGAAAAAAACTACCAAGACTTGAGCGGATTAAGTCAAACAACTTACCAAATTCTCCCCCAACTATTTGCTGAATATCAATTAAACAATGACCTAGATAGTATTACAACTATAGAACAATTCCGCACCATAGTAGAAAAACTAGAAAACATAGGTTTATTATCACCCGCAACCGGTGCCATAGACTGGGGCGACTTAAAAAAAATAGTTCCTATTTGTCAAGCATTTGGATTAACCAGAGGAACCCCCATTGATAGATACTACCTGAATAAATTTATAGGGGAAGTTAAACAGGAAATTATTGGTAATGTCCTAGAAATAGGAGGAACTCCAAAAGATAAAGATTTTTATCAAATTAACCCCGGTACATCATACCAAATCCTCAACTTAGAACCTGGACCAGGAGTAGATATAGTTGGGGATGTTCACGACCCATCAATCATTGAACCAGAATCCTTTGACTCCATAATTATTTTTAATGTCTTAGAACATTGTTATGCGCCCTGGATAGCAGTAGAAAACATCCTGACTTGGTTAAAACCCGGTGGTAAATGTTTCGCTATGGTACCAAGCGCCATTAGAGTTCATGCTACACCCGCCGATTATTGGCGACCCTTACCAGATGCTTTTGCTTACATCTTTAGAAACTATACTCAACAGCAACTGTACATCTACGGTAACCCCACAACTGTCATTGCTAGTTATCATGGAATTGCCGTAGAAGAACTGACAACAGAAGAATTAGATGCCTATCATCCAGATTATCCCGTGGCAACTTGTATAATGGCTACAAAATAAACCTAAATTATCTGTCTACATCTGTGGTCAATCAATTCCGAATATACCTTTAAATATCAAAGTCAATGAGCAGTATCAGTTTTGACATCCAACCAGAAATATCAGTTATTCTCTGCACATATAACAGGGCAAAATATTTAAATCAATGCCTTGATAGTGTCATCAACCAAACTTTTCCAGATTGGGAGTTGATTATAGTAGATGATGGTAGTCAAGATAATACATTTGAAATTGTTAATTCATATATTGGAAAATATCATAATATCAGATATCTCAAACATCAAAATAAAAAACAATGTTACGCCAAAAATGCGGGTATACAAGCATCTTTCGGTAAGTATATTACATTTATAGACAGTGATGATACTTACAAACCCAATCACCTAGAGTCGCGAATAAAATATATGGAAGCCAACCCAGAAATTGACTTAATCGAGGGTGGGTTTTTCTCGGAAGAAGAAATCTGGGTCGTTGATTATTATCAACAAGATAAATTGATTAATCTGCAAGAATGTGTTGTATGTCCCACATTCTTCGGTAAAAGGGAAGTATTTTTTGAGTTGCAAGGATTTAATCATATGTCCTATGGCGAAGATACAGACTTTTGGGAACGAGCCGAAAAAATTTACAAAACTCACAAATTCACCGAACCGAAAACTTATATTTACACCAGAGCCGACGATAGTATTACTAAAACTTTTTTCGAGCAAACTTCCCCATCTAGCTAACTAGTTGATATGACAACTAACAGTTTACTATATCCCATCAGCAGTTTTTTTTCTCAGTGTATATCTACTGCGAGGAGGCTATTAATTTTAGGAATTGTTCTTTGCTCTTGTCTCATCATTCTATCTGGGTGTCTACCTCTACCAGTACAAGATGAGGGGGTAATTCGCCTTACACTTTGGCAAGGCATTAATCCACCGGTTAACCGCGATGTGTTTAACAAACTGGTAGATAAATTTAATCAAACTCATGCTGATATTCAGGTACAATCTATCTTTGCCGGAGACCTTGACCAACAATTACCGAAAATCCTCGCCGCAGTCGTGGGGAATGTCCCCCCGGATATTCTCAGCTTTTACCCCCAAATTACTGGCCAGTTAGTGGAATTAGGAGCAATTCGACCCTTAGATGACTGGTTAGCCACCTTCCCAGGTAAGTCGGAAGTTAACCCCAATTTATTTGAGGAGTTAACATTAAACAATCAACTGTGGTCAACTCCTCTTTATACTAGCAATATAGGTATTTTCTACCGTCCCCAACTTTTCCAAGCCGCAGGAATTACCCAGACACCCAAGACCTGGGAAGAACTCAGAGCAGTCGCCAAAAAACTCACCATAGACCGGAATGGAGATCAAAGACCAGAACAGTATGGAATGTTACTACCCTTGGGTAAGGGCGAATGGACTGTATTTAGTTGGTTTCCCTTTTTATTGAGTGCTGGGGGGGAAGTAGTCAGCAATCATCAGCCCAACCTGACAAACCCAGGGGCGATCGCCGCCTTACAATTTTGGCAAGACCTATTACAAGACGGTTCAGCTACACTCTCACCCCCAGAACGGGGTTATGAAGAGGATGCCTTTTTAAGCGGTCGTGTGGCCATGCAAATTACCGGACCTTGGACTTATATTACTAAGTCTAACATTGATTATGATGTGTTTCCTATTCCCGGAAGTCTCACACAAGCCACAGTCACCGGGACGGGCAATATGTATGTAATGAAAACTACACCCGAAAGAGAAGCCGCAGCCCTGAAGTTTTTAGAGTATGTTTTAAGTGAACAATTCCAAACCGAATGGAGTATTGGCACAGGGTTTTTACCGGTTAACCTCAAATCCGCTCAAAGTCAAGCCTATCAGGAATATGCAGCCACAAAACCTTGGTTAAAAGTCTTTGTTGACCAAATGCACACAGCAGGCGCTAGGCCGATTATTGCCGGATATAGTCGTTTATCCGAGAGCTTAGGTAGAGCCATTGAGTCCAGCTTGCTCGGTCAACCCCCAGCAAAAGCTTTGCAAGTAGCCCAAGAACGTTTAGAACTGATTTGGCAGAATGTAAAGTAAAAGCCACAAAAAAATTTTTTCTGAACCTGTAACAACTACAATTACTATTGATGCTAGATAATGGGAAAGCCTTGACATTTACTAACCCATCTAGCCCGACAGAATCAAACTAACACCTATGCGAACTCACTATTGCGGCGAACTCCGAAAAAAACATATTGGAGAAACTGTTACCTTGTATGGATGGGTAGACCGTCGCCGCGATCATGGGGGCGTGATCTTCTTAGATTTGCGCGATCGCTCCGGGATTGTGCAAATCGTCAGCGACCCCCAACGCACCCCAGATTCCTACCAACAGGCCAACACCCTGCGCAATGAATACGTTGTAGAAATTACCGGGAGAGTCACACAACGCCCGGAGGAATCCTTAAATCCCCGCCTCCCCAGCGGCGAAGTAGAAATCTACGCAGATAAAATTACACTACTTAACAGCGTTCGTAAACAGTTACCATTTCAAGTTTCCACCGTTGAAAGCGAAAATGTCCGGGAAGACCTGCGCCTCAGGTATCGTTACTTAGATTTACGACGGGAGCGCATGGCGCACAATATGCAATTGCGTCATCAAGTCGTTAAAGCCATGCGTCGCTACCTAGAAGACCTGGAAGGGTTCATAGAAATAGAAACCCCCGTACTCACCCGTTCCACCCCCGAAGGTGCGAGGGATTACATCTTACCCAGTCGCTCTAACCCCGGGGAGTGGTTTGCCTTACCCCAATCACCCCAGCTATTTAAACAAATCCTCATGGTATCGGGCATGGATAGATATTATCAGATTGCCCGTTGCTTCCGTGATGAAGACCTGCGCGCCGACAGACAACCAGAATTTACTCAGTTAGACATGGAAATGAGTTTCATGTCTCAAGAGGAAATTATCGCCCTCAATGAAAAATTAGTGGCTCATATCTTTAAAACAGTTAAAGGCATAGAGCTAAACCTACCATTCCCCCGTCTCACCTACGCCCAAGCCATGGAACGCTATGGTACTGATAAACCAGATACCCGCTATGGCTTGGAATTAGTCAATGTCTCCGATATCCTCCAAGACTCCGGTTTTAAAGTCTTTCGAGATGCGATCGCCCATGGTGGTACTGTTAAAATACTGCCCATACCCCAAGGTAATGATGTCATTTCTAACGTCCGCATCAAACCAGGCGGTGACCTATTCAAAGAAGCTACCGAAGCGGGAGCCAAAGGTTTAGCTTTTATCCGCGTCCGCGAACATGGCGAAATCGACACCATAGGCGCTATTAAAGACAACCTCACCCCAGAGCAAAAACAGGAAATCTTGCAGCGTACCGGTGCAAAAGCCGGACATCTGTTATTATTTGGTGCTGGTGACACCGCCACAGTTAATAAAACCCTAGACAGATTACGCCAAGTCGTCGCCAAGGAATTTAAATTAATCAATCCCGAAAAAATTAACTTACTCTGGATTACAGACTTCCCCATGTTCGAGTGGAACGCCGACGAAAAACGCCTAGAAGCACTACATCACCCCTTTACAGCACCCCATCCCGAAGATGTGAGTGACCTAAAAACCGCCCGGGCCCAAGCCTACGACCTAGTATTAAACGGCTTAGAAATTGGCGGCGGTAGTCTGCGAATTTACCAAGGGGACATTCAACAGCAAGTATTTGCAGCCATTGGTTTATCTACCGAAGAAGCCCATGATAAATTTGGCTTTCTCCTCGAAGCCTTTGAATATGGCACACCCCCCCATGGTGGAATTGCCTATGGTTTAGACCGTTTAGTTATGTTACTAGCGGGTGAGGAATCCATTCGGGATGTCATCGCTTTCCCCAAAACACAACAAGCCCGTTGTTTGCTCACAGATGCACCTTCTGGCGTAGATGTCAAGCAACTCAAAGAATTACACGTTGCTTCTACCTACAAACCAAAACCCTAACCACATCCGAACCTAGGGACGGTTAATCAATCGTCCCTACACCCACCCAGCAACTACCGAGCAGCCTGGGTAACCTCTGGACGCACAATATAATTATAAGCCGCCACATCACTAGGTAGAGGTTCCATTCTCCCCTGATCTACTAGAGCTTGGTGGATAAAAGCCGCAGCAGTAGAACGCCTCAGAGCCTGATTAGGATTAAGTACCCTAGGATTGGGATAATTAACCACCATATTTCGCTGTGTAGCTATGCCTACATCATTAATAGCATAATCGGGAATTTGTCCGGCATCTGTATAATAATCCCGCGCCAGTGCAGCCACAGGTGTACTAGGCGCAGTTGCTACTACTAAAGGCTGCATTAAAGAAGTCATCGCCAGGGGTAAGTATCTCGGTCTTCTCGCAACCCGCCGAGTTTCCGGTGTTAAATTCAAGCCTCTAGTGAGGGTGACTAGAGCATCTAGTCTGGAAACTGGCTGATTGGGAGCAAAGAAACCACCCGGATAAGCGCTCATAAATCCCTGCTGATAGGCTTCCTCAATAGCTGGAGAAGCCCAATATCCCGGAGGGACATCGGCGAAAACACTCCCATCTTCAATCTCCCGCACTGCTTCTTGGTCAAATGCTTGACGAAGCATCGCCGCAAACTCATCACGTTGTACAGCTTGTTCCGGTCGGAATGTCCCATCTGGATATCCGACAACAATATTTCTTTGGGCTAAACGTTCAATGAATGGTTGCGCCCAATAGTCCCCAGGAACATCACGAAAAGTATTCTGTGCTAAAACTGGAGATGTTAAACTTACTGCTAGCCCTAGGGCGACTAAAGATGTACTAAATGCACTAGACATTTAAACATACCTCCGTTAATTTAAATCAAATTAATTAGCTTTAAATTTATATCTATACTCATAATATTTCAGATATTTACTATAGTTATCTATCTATCGATTCAAAGAATTATATCTCAAATTAGGCAGCATCTTATGGCTAAGGTAAATATTACCAACTGGTGTATAGGCTCTTACCTCAGAACTATATTTGAGTATTTTCTTAACCAGTCAATCTACTAGAAGTAGTAAATTACAACTTCCTCAAACTCACCCGCCAGCAAGACATAATCTCATCTCACTTATCTTAGGATTGTAAGTAGAGATTTAGGTAAACAGTAATATGGTTCTTTATAAACTTCAAGACTTGAGTACTGGGTATACAAATACTGAATTTGATAATTATGAAATCCGAGATTTTGATGTCTACTCAGATGTCAATAACGAAAGAGTCGGCACAGTCAAAAATATTTTAGTGGATGATACAGGACATTTTCGTTATCTCGTTGTTGATACAGGTTTTTGGGTTTTTGGTAAACAGGTGTTATTACCAATTGGGCGCTCTCGCATTAGCTATGGTGACCGACGGGTCTATGCTACAGGACTCACTAAGGAGCAAGTAGAAAGCCTACCGGAGTTTGACGAACTCGAACGGGTTGATTACGATTATGAAGAGCGGGTACGGGGAGTTTATCGCCCTCCCTTTGCAGAAACACCTTTAGAAACTTCCACACCTGTCGAGGCTACAGCACCTTTAGATACCCCGTCAGCTTATGCTGAGACTACAGCCCCCAGGCGTGATACTTATACTTACGAACACGAGCCAGAACTATACAATATTACTCAGCAAAATCACCAAAACCTCAAACTTTATGAAGAAAGGTTAGTTGCTGATAAATCCCGGATGAAAACCGGAGAGGTTGCAGTTGGTAAGCACGTGGAAACTGATAGAGCCACAGTTTCTGTACCGGTGGAAAGAGAACGGGTAGTGATTGAACGCACTACCCCCACAGATGCGGGACGCATAGCGGCCCCCGGTGAAGTTGATTTCCGTGAAGGTGAAGTTGCACGGGTGGATATTTACGAAGAAACTCCAGAAATACGCAAGGAAGCTGTTTTACGTGAAGAAGTGAAAGTTAAAAAGGTGGTAGAAGCAGATACCGTTGAGGCTCAAGAACAACTGCGCCGGGAAGAGTTAGATGTGAAGAAAAATAATCAGCCCTCCCGGAAAAGAAAGACTTGATGATGGTTGATATGATGGTAGTGGCTTGATTTTAGCGCCCTGCTCCCTTGGTTTCATGTCTCAAACACATACCAATCAATTATCTATTCTGGCACTGCTCACCGATTTTGGCGATCGCGATGTTTATGTAAGTGTCATGAAAGGTGCGATCGCCCAAATCAATCCCCATATTAAGGTAGTTGATTTGACACACCAAATACCGCCGCAAAATATCGCCGCGGCGCGTTTTTGTCTGATGAATGCTTACCCCTATTTCCCAGTAGGTACAGTATATGTCGCCGTGGTAGACCCCGGAGTGGGCAGTCAACGCCGAGCGATCGCCCTAGAATTTCCCCAAGGCTTGCTAGTAGGGCCAGATAATGGTATCTTTAGTGGTGTGTTGTCTCAAAGTCCGGCAACTCGCGCCGTAGAACTGACTAACTCTCAATATTGGCGCACACCCCAACCCAGCCACACCTTCCACGGTAGAGATATCTTTGCACCTGTGGGCGCTCATCTGGCTGCGGGGGTTGATTTAAAACAGCTAGGCGCAGAAATTGATACCGCCTCTCTGGTCAAGTTGGATCTTGGGCAATGTCAGGAAACCAACACCGGAGTTAGGGGTTACATTCAATATATTGATACTTTTGGCAACTTAATTAGTAATATTCCTGGGGAATACGTCTTAGGTAAAAATTGGTCTGTGCAAGTTTCTGGCTTGACTATACCCGGATGTGTGACTTATAGTGATGTCAATGTGGGGGAACCTGCGGCTTTAGTTGGTAGTCATGGCTGGGTAGAAATTGCCATTAACACCGGCAATGCTTCCCTACAACTACAAGTTAACTGCCAAGATCAGTTAGAAGTTTTGTTTTTAGGTAGATGAAAAAAATAGGTTGACACTCCCACGGCTAGACGCGCGTGGGAGTTTTTCCCCCGATGACGCTGATACAATCATTTCTATAGTGCGCTCTTTTAACCAAACCGTTGGGAAAGAATTTGGCGCAGCTTAACCGCCTCCCCATGGGATAGCATTTTTGTCAAAGCCTATTTAACCATGACTACAGAAACACTCTCAGCACCGGTTTATCAAGGTCAGTTTGGGGAATTTACTATTAACCAAAGCGATCGCACTAGCGTGATTATTTACCGTACTGGGTTAATGGTAGCAGCCCTAACCTTTGCGATCGGTAGCGCCTTAGTCTTATTTTACAACACACCCCAAACCATAGCCGCCCTCACGCCCTTATACCTCTGTTTTAGTTTAGCTCTAGGTGTCAGCTTATTAACCATTCACATCTACATGGTAGCACTGCACCGACTCTTACAAATAGTCTGGGCGATCGGCAGTATATCAGCCCTAGTCTTAGCCCTATCTACTAGTCAACCCTTACCCATCACAGTTTACACCCAACCCCTGACATTATTTGGTATAGGTTTTACCTTCGTCGCCTTAACAGGTATTTTTTTTAAAGAAGCCTTTTGTTTTAACCGCCTGGAAACCAAAGCATTAACTGCCATTGTCCCAGTATTATTACTAGGTCATTTAGTCGGAATTTTACCCCCAGCCTGGGAACGAGTCTTATTAGCAGCGTGGGCAATTTTGTTAATAATATTTGCACTGCGTAAAGTCTTCCAAGCCATCCCCCCAGACATTGGCGACAAGTCAGTATTTGCTCACTTAAAAGCCCAAGCTAAAACTAAACATTAATACTAACAGCTTAGGGAACACACCGAACACACCGAACACACCGAACACACAAAAAACAATCAAATCCAGTCCCCTCCCCTTAAAAGGACAAGACAAGGTGGACAAGGTGGACAAGGTGACCACCGGAGAAAAACAGTACAAAGTCTGTATTCTTAGTAAGAAAAATAGCCCCTTAAAAGACCATTGTCCGGATAAAATCTTCCTTGTCCACTTTCCTTCCTTGTCTTCGGTGGTCTTGCCTTCACAGATCATATTAAAAACCTA
>NZ_JAQMUH010000108.1:0-6760 GCF_028331025.1 Anabaenopsis arnoldii
ATTTGTACCAACGCCACGCAGTTCTATAACTTATCCCTACCTTTTTTGCATAATCAGATAGTTTCATTCATTTAATGATCGTACATTCATAATATTATACTACAAATGTACATAAATGACTATAAATTCATTAAATTATTGAAGACCTAATTAAACAAGGAAAAACTGCCCAAAGTAGGGTGGATTTGGCAAATAAACTACAGGTTAATCTTCAATATGTAAATAAATGGATGGCTTTAGCGGATTTAGCGCGTATTCCTGGTATAGGAGTGCAATATTGCGGTTTATTGCTCCATTCCGGTATTGGTTCTGTAGCACAACTGGCTCAAACACCCACCTACAGGTTACACCAACAAATTATGCGTCTGCAAGTCTCAACAATGCAACGCCGAGATTTGTGTCCAGCTATTGATGTGGTAGAACAGTGGAGTCAACAAGCAAAAATAGTGCTGAGTTCTCAGGAGTGATGTATTATTCCTTGGCCAACACGCCATTGAGAAAAATGTCGGCTAATCCTTCGGCCATTTGCTGCATTTCCTGGGGGGAAGCATCGGGAGCTATAACAGTATTGTTAGAGAAACCGGCGATCGCAAACATTCCTAAAAAAACCTTAGCCACCAGTTTAGCATCGGTTTGGCGATAAATCCCCTTATCCATGGCAGTTTGAAAGAAAGCTTCAGCCACACCGGTCATTTTATCAATGACTTCTTCTTGAATGCGATCGCGCAAATCTGGATGAAACTGGACTTCCATAAAACAGACCCTCATCATATCTACATTTTTGTGTAGATTCCACATCCGGCGGCGCATCACTTGTGCAATAGCCTTATAACTACCCATTTCACTCAATTCTGTGAGCAAATCTGTTAGAATATCCACCCACCCACTAGTAGCTACTTCCACTAAAATGGATTTTTTATTAGGAAAATGACGAAACAGAGTACCCTCAGCAACCCCAGCTGCTTGTGCTAAGTCACGGGTGGTAGTACCATCAAATCCCTGAGAAGCAAACAACTTCTGTGCGGACTCTAAAATGCGGGTACGTGTTTGTGCTTCTGAAGGCGGAGGTGAATTAAAAACTCGCATAATAACTTATGGTGTGATCTTCCGAAGGCGGTTTGTATCATTATTCTCTAATATCAGGTACCAAAAACACAGAAACTTAAATACAAGGTTAACGCCCTGTTTGTTACTTAGCACATTTCTTAGATAATAGAACTTTAATTTTATTGTCGCTTATGAATCAGCCCCCTCGTTCAATTTTGGCTTGGTCATTGCGTCGGCTCTCGACCATTTTGATGGTACTCCTAATTTTATGGTGTGGGTTACTGCCAAACACAGCTCTAGCTGACACTCAAACGGCAAATCCTCTGCAAAGAATCCTGCAACTTCGTCAAAAACCACCACACAAGAGTTCAATTCAACCTTATTTAGATCGGGTAATTGAGCAACTAACAGAGTTTCGCCTGGATAATGGGATGAAATTCATTGTCTTAGAAAGACATCAAGCGCCTGTAGTTTCTTTTGTTACTTATGCTGATGTGGGGGGTGTGGATGAGCCAGATGGTAAAACTGGTGTAGCACACTTTTTAGAACATTTAGCATTTAAAGGTACTAGGCGTATTGGTACAAAAGACTACGAGGCAGAAAACCTATTACTAGACCGCCTAGAACAGTTAGATGCCCAAATTAGAAGCGCAAAAGCCAATGGTAAACAAGATGATATCACTCAATTGCAAACTGAATTTAAGCAAATACAGTCCCAAGCAGACCAGCTAGTCAAACAAAACGAATTAGGTCAAATTGTCAACCAAGCGGGGGGTGTAGGTTTAAATGCTACTACTTCTGCCGAAGCTACTAAATACTTTTACAGCTTTCCTTCTAATAAGTTGAAACTGTGGATGTCACTCGAATCAGAGCGATTCTTAGAACCTGTACTACGTCGGGAGTTTTACAAAGAAAAAGATGTAATTTTGGAAGAACGCCGGATGCGGGTAGATAATTCGCCTATCGGTACAATGGTGGAAAACTTTATGGATACTGCTTTCACAGTCCATCCCTACCGGCGACCGGTGATTGGTTATGAAGAGGATATCCGGAATCTGACACCCGAAGATGTACAAAACTTCTTTAACGCTCACTATGTACCGAGTAATTTAACCATTGCCATTGTCGGAGATGTCGATGCGGCCCAAGTGAAAAGACTGGCAAAAATTTACTTTGGCCGCTATCAAGCCAAACCAAAAGCAGCAGCAAAGATTCCACCCGAACCACCGCAAACACAAACACGAGAATTTACTTTAGAGTTACCCTCCCAACCTTGGTATTTAGAAGGCTATCACCGACCATCAGTTAGCCATCCCGATGATGCAGTTTATGAAATTATCGCAGGTTTATTAAGTAATGGGCGTACATCTCGTTTGTATAAATCTTTGGTAGAACAGCAGCAACTGGCCTTAAATGCTGCGGGTTTTAGTGGCTTTCCTGGTGATAAGTACCCAAATCTAATGTTATTTTATGCTCTCACTGCTCCCGGTCACACTGTGGATGAGGTGGCCTTAGCTTTGCGACAGGAAATTGACAAATTGAAAGCTCAACCTGTGACGGCGGCTGAGTTGCTACGGGTGAAAACTCAAGCACGGGCGAGTTTGTTACGTAGTCTTAATTCCAATATGGGTATGGCCCAGCAGTTATTAGAAGCGGAGGTAAAAACTGGTTCTTGGCGCAATTTGTTTGAGCAGTTAGATGCAATTTCGGCGGTGACACCTGCGGATATTCAACGGGTAGCTCAGGCAAGTTTTACATCACAAAACCGCACAATTGGTAAGTTGTTGTCACAACAAGGTTAACACAATGAAGCACACACAGGCTCAGGAGACGAAGAATGGGATTGAGAATTTTCAATGTTAAATTTAGGTTTGGCAAGAGTAGGAGTCTATTTTATGGTTTGATTCTGGTTGTTGCCTGTTTGTTGATCAGTTTTAACTTTTCTTGGGCGGCGACGGCGGCGGCTAAACACTATACTGAGTTAGCTCTGCCACCATTGCCTGAGATTAAGTTACCGAAAAATGAGCGGTTTGTGCTGGATAACGGTTTGGTTGTGTATTTAATGGAGGATCATGATTTACCGTTGGTAAATGGTACCGCTTTGATCCGGACTGGAAGTCGCCTAGAACCGGCTGATAAAATCGGGTTGGCTGGTTTTACTGGTGCGGTGATGCGGACTGGGGGAACTCAGAAGCATTCGGCTGATCAGCTCAATGAGATTTTAGAACAACGTGCTGCTACTGTGGAAACTGGTATTAGTGAAGCTTCAGGTAGTGCTAGTTTTCAGTCTCTCGCCGAAGATTTAGAAACGGTGTTTGATTTGTTTGCGGAGGTATTGAGAGAACCTGTATTTGCCCAAAAACAGTTAGATTTAGCTAAAACCCAGGCTAGGGGTGGTATTGCTCGCCGTAATGATAATCCAGATGGTATTGCTAGACGAGAATTTCAGAAATTAATTTATGGCAATGATAGCCCCTATGCTCGCACTATGGAGTATGCCACCCTAGATAATATTTCCCGTGAGGATTTACTACGGTTTTACCAGCAATATTTTCATCCCAATAATATGATTTTAGGGATTGTAGGGGATTTTGAACCGCAGAAAATGCGATCGCTCATTCAAGCTAAGTTTGGCGATTGGGAACCCCATCCCGAAATTACTCCACCCCAGTTATCCGAGGTAACCCCAGCTAATACCGGTGGGATATTTTTTGTGGACCAACCACAACTAACTCAGAGTAGTGTGCTAATTGGACATCTGGGTGGTCAGTTAGATAATCCCGATTATGCTGCACTGGATGTATTGAATGGGGTATTAAATGGGTTTGGTGGACGTTTATTAAATGAGGTGCGATCGCGCCAAGGTTTAGCTTACTCTGTATATGCCTACTGGAGTCCGCGCTTCGATTACCCAGGAATGTTTATTGCAGGTGGACAAACCCGGTCAGATGCTACTGTGCAATTTGTCCAATCCGTACAAGCCGAAATCAAGCGTCTGCAAGCACAACCTGTGACAGCGCAGGAACTAGCTTATGCTAAAGAGTCTACTCTCAACTCCTTTGTATTCAACTTTGAAGACCCTGCTCAAACCTTATCACGGTTAATGCGATACGAATATTACGGCTATCCGGCTGATTTCTTATTTAGGTATCAAAAAGCTGTAGCCGCCACAACTGAAGCTGATGTGCAACGAGTAGCACAAAAATACCTCAAACCCGAAAAAATGGTAACTCTGGTAGTAGGGAACCAGACAGCCATTCAACCGCCATTGACGCAACTAGCAGCAACGGTAACCCCCATAGACGTGACAATTCTCATGTCCCAATCACAGGCGCAGAATTAAAAGTTCGCTGGAGACGCGAGACGTCGCGTCTCTAATCCCTAATAAACAACTCAAGATGTAAAACTGTTAACTGGGCAAAACATCCGTTTTTCAGACGTAACTACTTGATTTTTGTCTAGAAAATTCACAAAGTTTCTTGACTTTTACCAATGAAATTGTCAAATATAAGAAAGAAATTATAATTTTGAGTATAGTTCTGTCAAAAGCCTACTAAGTCTCACCGGAAGTATTTAGGGAGTTAATCACATGGCAAGGATAACAATTGAGGATTTGTCTCCTCTTAGGGTTCAACAGATTCTGAATGAAATCACAGATGGGGAAATGAACAGGGTGGAGGGAAGTCAAGGAAGCGATATCAATGAACAGTCTTTAGCTCATAATCTAGATCAAAATCTAGATAATCTTCTTTTTAGCTTAAGAACCCAAATGGGTGTGGTGATTGTTGGTGCTAGAACTATGTTCAATGAAGGATTCAATTCTTTGTAAGCAATTTCTCTAATTAAATATTTAAAATAATGCTTGATTTTGAGGTAAATTAACTTCAAGATCGCTAAATTAACCTATAAATTAATTTATAGAAATAAATATCATCTGACATCTTCTTAGAGGATGTTTGGACAGTCATGATTACTGTATCGAATATTATTTGACCCCACCCTAACCCTCCCCTTGTAAGGGTAGGGGACTGGATTTGATTGTTTTTTGTGTGTTACCCAATCCTTCGGTGTTCCCTGTTCCGGTGTTCCCTAAGATAAAAATTACCTGTTTAATACTTTCCAAACATCCTCTTAGAGCAATTCTGTGGAAGCCTCCCATGGACCTTCTGTTCATGTCTCCTAGCCATGACTGTATCCAGTTCATGACTAAATATGCATTGGGTATCTTGAAATTTTTTCCAAAATAATTAGACGATAATTAGTTTCCTAAATGTCATACATTTTCCAGACAAAAATCTTGAATATATGTCTTTTTAACAAGCTGTTTACCCTTGACTTTCTGATTTTTAATCAATAAAAATAGCAGTAACAGTTAAGCAAACACAGCTTGATTGCCTACCAATTTCATTTACCAAGAACAAGTGCTTGAGGAGCTAATATGGCAAACATCAAACTGTCTGAACTAAACGCTACTGGTTCTGAATTATTTCAAGATTCTGAGAGTTTTCTCAATGAATTACAGGATGTAGATTCTATTTCCGGTGGCGATACCTCTGGTCATGGTGATGGCTACGGCTACCCAGGAGTCAGTGGTATTTCTACACTGACTAAACTAGCCGAAGCATTTGTTACGGTCTATGCCATTGGTCATGTTACCGAACTAGCTAAGTCATTTAGTCAAGCATACTAATGGCTTCAGGTAACTACTAAGCTATCGGGCTTTTTAGGGGTTAAAGCCAATCAGTAATCTATGTTATCAACATGAATTTTACTGATGATTAATAATCCCTAAAAACCAAGCAGCTGCAACAATTTTCTGTGAGCTTGCTTAATTGGGACAAGACTATTAGGAGTAAATCATGGCTAATATCAAACTTTCTGAACTAAATACTGCTGGTTCTGAATTGTTTCAAGATTCCGAAAGTTTCTTGAACGAATTCAGCGATGTAGACTCCATCTCCGGTGGACAAATCGGTGTCGCTACAGGTGCTACATACGGCGCCAGCAACCTTCTAACATTAACTAAGTTAGCTGAAGCATTTGTCATTACATATGCCGTTGACCATGTGACTGTCTTGGCTAAATCATTCAGTTTAGCCGGCATCTAATAATTCTGCATCACTACAGAGCTTGATGGTTTTTCAGGGACTAAAGGCATAATCTTGTGTTATTACCAATTATCCCTGTGTTCTAGCTAATCTATGCAATCTTCAGTGTCATTACAACAGGTCTTTTAGGAGCAAATCATGGCAAATATTACACTGTCTGAACTACACGCTGCTGGTTCTGAATTATTTCAAGATTCTGAAAGTTTTCTGAATGAATTCAGCGATGTAGACTCCATCTCTGGTGGACAAGTTGGCTTACGTCCAGTCCAGGCTGCTGCTAGTAATCCTATGACTCTTATGAAGTTAGCAGAGGCTTTTGTGACTATATATGCCATTGACCATGTGACTGCCTTAGCTAAGTCATTCAGTCAATTCTAATGACTTCAGGTAACTACTGAAATTCATGGCTCTTGAGGAATTAAAGGTAAGAACTAATTAATATGATTACCAATAATTCCTCAGATCCGGCTAGACACCATCTTGATCTTAACTGCAACAAACAAGTCTTCACAAGTCTTTTAGGAGTACATCATGGCTAATATTACTCTTTGTGAATTACACGCTGCTGGTTCTGAATTGTTTCAAGATTCTGAAAGTTTCTTGAA
>NZ_JAQMUH010000109.1:0-3567 GCF_028331025.1 Anabaenopsis arnoldii
ATCCCACCCAACCAAATAAAATATTGTCAAAAAACACCTTTGCGAACCTTTGCGCGTACTTAGCGACCTTTGCGTTTAAACATTGTACAGGCGATCGCCTAACAAACACATAACCCCTGGTTTCTTACATCCCACCCAACCAAATAAAATATTGTCAAAAAACACCTTTGCGAACCTTTGCGCGTACTTAGCGACCTTTGCGTTTAAACATTGTACAGGCGATCGCCCCAAAGCTCCCCAACTTCTAGATAAATTATCCTAGAGTATCCCTAATTATGTGAGAAATCGGGGATCTTACTTTTGATACTCATAACTATTTCCTCTGACAGAAAGCATTGTCCGTGAGAATTGATAATCTCAACTTAATCAGAGTAAATCTTGATTTTCGAGCCGTCCAGGATTTTATTCGGCTGGGGTATTACTTGCGATTAAAAATGCTTTTTATCAGAGGTATTTATGTTTTACCACAAAAAAGAGCCTATTCACCCTGTGAATGTTTGTGAAGCTGACCCTCGTTTTGCGCAATTACTCCTAGAGCAGTTTGGGGGAGCAACCGGGGAACTATCAGCAGCTTTGCAATATTGGGTACAGTCTTTTCATGTGGAAGATCCGGGAATTCGGGATATGCTCCAAGATATTGCGATTGAAGAATTTAGCCACCTGGAAATGGTGGGGAAACTAATTGAAGCTCATACTAAAAATACCGACCAGACCGAAGCATATAAAAGTACTCTCTTTGCTGTGAGAGGTATGGGACCCCACTTTTTAGATAGTCAAGGGAGTGCTTGGACAGCACATTACTTGAATGAAGGTGGCGATGTAGTTCGGGATTTAAGAGCTAATATTGCAGCTGAAGCTGGCGCACGTCAAACTTATGAGGAATTAATTAAACTAGCAACGGACCAAGGGACTAAAAATACTTTAGTGCACCTGTTAACCAGGGAAGTTTCTCATACTAGAATGTTTATGAAGGCTCTGGATTCATTAGGGAAATTAAGTGAGCCATTTTTTGGGAATATTCAACCCGATGAAACCGTTGATATTTATTACAACCTATCTGCAAATGGGGATGGTAAAGATCAGCGTGGCCCTTGGAATCGGGAGCCAGATTTTAAATACATCCCTAACCCACTGGAAAGAAAATCTTAAACTAAAGCCATAGAGCTAATAGTCAAAAAACAAAAAGCGCCTGGGAGTGTGGCCGTGTTTCCACCCCAAACGCTTTTTATTTTTAACTTGCTCCTCACACACTATTAGATAGTACAGTTAGTTACTCAAAAGGCAAGTTTGATATGTGACAGTTTATGAACTGTCATACAACCACTTGGCAGAAGTTTAGTGTAAAAAGTGACGTGTGCCAGTTAACACCATGACTAAACCGAGTTCATTTGCAGCCTTTACAGAATCCTGGTCGCGTAAACTTCCACCGGGTTGGACAATTGCAGTAATTCCCGCTGCTGCGGCTGTTTTAACTGAATCATCAAAGGGGAAAAATCCATCGCTGGCGAGAATTGCACCTTGGGCTTTTGCACCTGCTTGCTCTAAGGCGATTTTGACTGAACCAACCCGATTCATTTGACCAGCACCTACCCCTAGGGTGGTGCGATCGCGAGTAATGACAATAGCATTAGATTTGACGTGTTTACAAACCTTCCAAGCAAAGAGTAACTCAGCTAACTCGTCGGGGGTGGGTTGACGTTCTGTGACTACTTGCCATTCACCACTATCAGCTATTTTATCATCAGCGGACTGGACAAGAAAACCCCCGGCGATCGCCTTGACAGTTTCCTTAGGGCCACTAGTCAAATCTGGTAAAGTTAAAATCCGTAGCTTAGATTTTGCCGCCAAAATTTCTTGGGCTGCCGCTTCACAACCGGGAGCAACCACACATTCTAAAAATGTCTTAGTTAACTCTTCCGCTGTAGCCACATCAATGGGGTGATTGAGTGCGACAATTCCCCCAAAAGCCGAAACAGCATCAGCATTAAAGGCTTTTTGATATGCTTCCACCAGGGTACTACCCAAAGCCACACCACAGGGGTTAGTGTGTTTAATCACCGTTGCTGCTGGGGTATCAGTAAACTCCGCAATAATTTGGCGGGCGGCTTCTAAATCCACCAAATTATTATAACTCAGTTCCTTACCTTGCAATTTCGTAGCCGCAGCCCAACCGGTGGGAGTTGTACCGGTTTGATACCAAGCAGCAGGTTGATGGGGGTTTTCACCATAACGCAGAGATTGCAATTGCTGACCGGACAGGTTGTAAGTATTCTCAGATTGTTGGCTGAGATAAGCTGCTATGGCTTGGTCATAACTCGCCGTATGGGAAAACCCTTTTAAAGCAGATTTCTGGCGAAAATCTAGGGAAGCAGTCCCGTTATTGTGGCGTAATTCCTGTAAATATTCCTCATACTGTCCTGGGTCACATAATACCGTCAGATGGGCGAAATTTTTCGACGCAGCCCGTAACATCGCCGGACCACCGATATCAATTTGTTCCACCGCCTCCGATAATGTTACCCCGGGTTTAGCAATGGTCTCCTCAAAGGGATAAAGATTGACAACTACTAAATCAATGGGGCGAATTTGGTTAGTTTCTAAATCTGTTAAATGTTGGGGAATATCCCGCCGCGCCAAAATTCCGCCATGAATGCGAGGATGTAAGGTTTTAACTCGACCACCTAAAATCTCAGGTGAACCTGTGTAATCAGAAACCTTTGTCACTGGTAGTCCCGCATCCTTGAGGGTTTGGGCGGTTCCCCCGCTGCTGATTAAATTAAATTCAAATTCTTCGACCAAGCGACGGGCGAGGTCAACTATACCAGTTTTGTTAGATACACTCAGCAGGGCTAGACGCGCCATGTTTTAGTTCCTCAGATGTAGGCGATAAAACGAAAGATCCCCAGTTTTACATAAGGTTGGGTTCACTTCAAGACCGTAGGACTCAAAAGGCTGTTAGTTAGTGCTTATTAGCCAGGGAATAAATTAAGAGTCTGATAGCTAAAGTCCACTAAAAGTGGACTGGTGGGTTACTTAGAATACTCTAGTTAGTTTAATGTATTTTTTTATATTTCATATCAAGCTATAATATTTAGATAAATCTGCCATAGGAAGCTGCTGTTAGGCAATATCCGCGACTTCTATGAAAATTGATGCTTACTTGATAATATCATCCTAAGAAGTCGGGGATATCCTGTTAGTCAGCTTTCAGTCAGAGGTTAAAAATCCCACACTGTGGGTTTGTTACCAGTCAACGGTCAACAGTCAACGGTATGGCTGACGCCACGCTATCGCTATCGACTCCGCTCACCGACCACCGTCAACAATCATGGGAGTTATAATCAAATCAAGCTATACGTAAACTTTTATGACTAAATGGTTTAACACTGCGGGCCCTTGTAAACCAAATATCCACTATACACTACCCACTACCGAACGGTTACCCCAATTAAAACGACTGATTGAGCAAGAGAATTACTTTGTCATCCATGCACCCAGACAAACCGGTAAAACCACTGCCATGCTCACCTTAGCACAGGAATTGACAGCCAGTGGTAAATATACTGG
>NZ_JAQMUH010000110.1:0-6771 GCF_028331025.1 Anabaenopsis arnoldii
AATATTCAGTGCCATCAGATACAAACCAAAATTTGTATTAGATGCTGATATCGCTAAGTGTTTTGACAAGATTAACCATCAAGCATTGTTAAAGAAACTGAACACCTACCCTAAACTACGCCGTCAAATCAAAGTGTGGTTGAAAGCAGGTGTGGTTGATAGCAAAGTCCTATATCCCACAGAAGAAGGTACACCACAAGGTGGTGTCATATCCCCTATCTTGGCAAATATAGCCTTACACGGTATGGAGGAAATTCTCAAAGAATATGTCTCAAATATACCAGGTAAAGGTTCTAGAGAGAAAAAGGCTAATGCAATATCAATCATAAGATATGCAGATGATTTTGTCATATTGCATGAAAATATCACAGTTATTGAACAATGCAGGGAAATCTTAGTTAAATGGCTAAATGAAATGGGACTGGAATTAAAACCTAGTAAGACTAGATTGGCTCATACTTTGTATGAACACCAATCAGAAAAACCAGGATTTGATTTTCTTGGCTTCAATGTGAAGCAACACTCAGTTGGTAAATACAACTCAGGATTGAACACGAAGAAGGAAATACTAGGATTTAAAACCATCATCACCCCATCTAAGAAATCTGTTAAGAATCACTACGAAATGATGTCTAGCACCATTAAAAGAAACTTAACAACACCACAAGTGGGGTTGATAAGTCGTCTTAACCCTATTATTAGGGGATGGTGTAATTACTACTCATCCGTAGTAAGTAAAGAAACCTTCAATAGTATCTCTTGTCAGATTCAGCAACGACTCTACAGATGGGCAAAGCGCCGACACCCCAACAAATCCAGCAAATGGATAACCAATAAATATTGGCATACAATAGGAGACAATAACTGGGAGTTTGCAGCAAAGATGGACGACAAATTCATAAAACTGCATAGACACCCAGAGACTCCCATTGTGCGTCATGCTAAGGTTAAAGGCAAAGCCTCACCATTTGATGGTGATTGGGTATACTGGAGTTCAAGAATGACAAACCATCCCGAAGCCAATAAAAGAGTATCGACTCTACTTAAGAGGCAAAAGGGTAAATGTCCAGAATGTGGTCACTACTTTAGGGATGGGGATGTAATGGAAGTAGACCACATCCTACCCATCTCCAAAGGTGGAAAAGATGTGTATAAGAACCTACAACTATTACACAGACATTGCCACGACAAGAAGACAGCCAGTGATGGAAGTCTTGTAGGTATTTATGACAAGAACCATATCACTGAGGAGCCGTATGAGGTGAAAGTCTCACGTACGGTTTTGTAGACGAGTCGGTTGGGTGACCGACCGGCTTAGTTTAATCAAACCTGATGCCATCATAGAACTTAATAATTTTGTCCATTTCTACCTCATCCATATTTTTACAAAGCTTATGAATCCTGCCCTCACAAAAATTGGCGCTCAAATGTCTAACCTAACTGGCGTTAGAGCAATTATGAAAGATATTATCGAAACTTTGAAAGCCGGGGCGGGGCAAGAATTTATTAATTTGAGCGCTGGTAACCCGTTGATTTTGCCAGAGGTAGAACAGTTATGGCGAGACTGCACGGCTGAATTATTAGCTAGTTCCGAATATGGGGAAGTGGTTTGTCGTTACGGTTCGAGTCAAGGGTATGCACCGTTAATTGAAGCGATCGCCCATGACTTTAACAACCGATATGGTTTAAATTTAAGCGATCGCAATATTTTAATTACACCCGGTAGTCAAAGCCTCTACTTCTACGCTGCTAATGCCTTCGGCGGTTACACAAGTAACGGTGATATTAAGCAAATTGTTCTGCCCCTCAGTCCCGACTATACAGGCTATGGCGGTGTGTGTTTAGAGCCGGAAGCCTTAATCGCATATAAACCCACTTTAGACATTGATGTAGAGGCTCACAGGTTTAAATATCGTCCAGATTTCAGCCAACTGTCAATTACAGAAAGTACCGGTTGCGTGATCTTCTCTCGTCCCTGTAACCCCACGGGTAATGTTCTGACTCAGGATGAAGTGAAAAAAATTGCAGCTTTAGCAGCACCTCACGATATACCCGTGTTAATTGACTCAGCTTATGCCCCTCCTTTCCCGGCTTTGAACTTCACAGAAATGACACCCGTATTCGGTGGGAATATTCTACATTGCATGAGTTTATCCAAGGCGGGATTACCGGGGGAACGTATAGGTATCGCCATTGGCGATGAAAGCATGATTCAAGCCTTAGAGTGCTTTCAGACAAATTTGTGTATTCATCCCTCACGGTATGGACAAGCTATAGCCGCTAGTGCTATTAACTCTGGTGCTTTAGCCCAAATAGCTGAAGCAGTGATTCGTCCCTTCTACCAGAAGAAGTTTTCTGTGCTAGAAAATACTCTAGATGCCGCAATGCCCGAAGATTTACCTTGGTTCCTCCATCGCGGTGAAGGTGCTATATTTGCTTGGTTGTGGCTCCAGGATTTACCCATTACTGACTGGGAATTTTACCAGGAACTCAAGCAAGTGGGTGTAATTGTTGTTCCAGGTAGTAGCTTTTTCCCTGGTTTGCGGGAACAATGGCAGCACAAGCACCAATGTTTACGTATTAGTCTAACAGGTAGTGATGAGGAAATCGCCATAGCTATGCAACGTTTGGCACAAGTGGCTGCACAAGTGTATCAGCCTGCTGTAGTAAATGCATAAATTATGAAAACCAAGAGCCCAGGCGCAAAAACCGCCAAGAATCAAATTACCTCAGTCCCGAATCTTGATGAATGGTTGGAAATTGGTAAAATCGTCGCACCTCAAGGCTTGTCTGGGGAGTTGCGGGTTTATCCACAATCGGATTTTCCAGAACGGTTTGAGGTTCCGGGAATACGTTGGTTATGGCATCCAGGCGACGAGGAGCCACAACCAGTGGAGTTGTTGTCGGGACGTTATGTAGAAGGTAAAAATTTGTGTGTGATTTCTTTGGCGGGTGTGGAAAATCGTAACCAAGCAGAGGCTCTGCGTGATTATATGTTACTAGTACCCGCAAGCGATCGCCCCCAATTAGGTGAAGATGAATATCATGTCACCGATTTATTGGGGATGTTGGTTTTTATGCAAGAATCAGGGGAACTTGTGGGGGAGGTGGTAGATGTAATTTCTGCCGGTAACGATTTATTACAAGTGGAGATGCATCAACAAAATGAACCTGTAACATCAGAAAAATCACTTAAGACTGTTTTGATCCCATTTGTCAAAGAGATTGCCCCGGTGGTAGATTTATCATCCCGTCGGATTGAAATTACTCCCCCTCCTGGTTTGTTGGAACTAGCCATTAGTCGTTAGTCAGCTGCTGGGCTACCTCAATTTTGTGGGAAAGTATTAAGGTTGTTGTCGCTACTGCTAGTATGCCTGTGATCCCTAGGCATAGCAGAGCGGTTTTTTGTCTGAGTTTGATTGACCTGGTCAAAGTGTCGATGTGATGATCAGCACAAATAACTGGAATTTCTTGCAGTGCTTCTAAAGCCAGAGATGCACTAGCATAGCGATATCTACCCTGAAATTTCACGAGTTTCATTAACCACGATTGAAAACGCGGATGTAATTGGGGAAGTATTTCCCGGCAATTAAACCCATACTGCTTGTCTATCAATTGACAAATCTCAAGAGAACTAGTACCACTGAGTAAGCAAATCAATGTTATCCCTAAACTGTACAGGTCTGTAGCTTGGGTGAGGGGATGACCAAGTTGCTCCTCTGGAGGCATGAAACCAGGCGTTCCAGAAGCAATGCTAGTGAGAGGCATTTTCACCTCCTGTAACCAAGCTAAGTCAAAATCCACTAGGTAAGCGTTGAGATCCTCATCAACTAAGATGTTTTCTGGTTTGATATCCCGATGAATAATTGGGTTGGGTCTTGTCTGCAAATAAACTAAAATCTCTAAAACCGATAGGGCTATTTGTTTGACTTCTTCCGGCTGAAAGCTGCGTCTTAACCCCAAAGATGGAGCATTTTTATACTCCTGTACCAGATAAAAATGATCGGAGGTGGCACAAGAGTCTATATAGCGGGGGATACGAGGATGATCAAGTTGTTGCAGAATTTCTATTTCCCGTTCGTAAGTTTTTAAACCTGACCAATCAGCATTCGTATGGGCAAAACTGAACTGTTTAATTACCACCTGTTGATGAGACTTACAGACCTGAGCCTGGTAAGTAATGCGCCCCTCTATCTGGTTCCGTCCTAGTTCTCTGATCACTTCATAGCCTAGCTGAGAAAAATCAGGACTATGAGTGAGGGGAATTGCTTCTGCATTGTGTACATCAAGCTCCATTACACACACCATCTACGTCTGATTTGCTCAAGGGGCGACAGCTACTGCTTGCGTAAGCCATAGAAAAAATAAGAGGTGTTGACGCAGTTTTGTCACCTTACCCACACTAGAAGATAGTTTGTGCATCTATTCACCGGCTAGACGCCTTTTGGGCGTCTGTATAGCTCAACTATTAATTTTGCGCCAACCAAGCGACAATGTGGGCGTTAACAATGTCTGGAACTTCATCGTGGGGACAATGACCGGCGTTAGGAATGGGCATAATTTTGATCTCTTTGCCATTCTCACGCGCTTGTTCATAAATCTTCGCCCCGGTAATTGGTGTCCAAGGATCATCAGCACCCCAAATTACTAATAAAGGACGTTGGATGTTGGGCAATAGTTCCTCTGGACTAGGACCAGGTGGGGCTGTGAGGATGGAGGCGAAAACTTCTTGCGCCCCTGGGTCACAAGATGGAGTATAAAGAATATCTACTAATTCATCTGTTACAGCTTCCCTGTGGCGGTAAACTTGGTATAGGGTGCGACGAATTTGGGATTTTTGACGAATGCGGTTATAAACAAATTTACCTGTGATCGGCGATCGCACGAATTTATTAAAAGCTGCCATTACTATGCGCAAAGGTGGATTCAACTCATGGGGACGATGACTCAAACCACCAGCAGAGTTAATTAAAACACCACCCGCCGTAATTTCTGGATGTTCTGCCAGCACTATCAAGCTTAAAAGCGCACCAATAGAGTTACCGATAAATACAGCAGGTTCTTGGATATGTGCTTCCCAAAAATCTTTCAGTAGTTCTACCCAGACTTCTACACTGTAGTTGATTATCGCCTTATCAGAACCACCAAAACCCAAAAGATCTAGAGCAAAAACCCGATAGCCGGCGTCAGCTAAAACCGGGATATTTTTCCGCCAGTGTCCAATGGAAGCACCAAAGCCGTGAACCAGTACCAAAGGGCGGCCCGTACCCATGAGGGTGTATTGAATTTTGTGACCTCGCCAAGTCCAAACAAGTTTTTCTAAGGTGACTGATGGCGATGGGGTGGCGTTAGCCATAGATGGCTGCTGTGTAGTTCCGGTCATTGTCATTATTAAAATTAATCAAGTATTGTTATATATAATTATTGTCCCTGAAAGCATGGCTACGCCACCTAAACCACTGAGAATATGTTAGAATCAGGTAGCCTAGACAGGTAATTGTGCCAAGTAAGGCCTGGTGAGTGGTTTATGGCTAACGCCACGCTATCGGCTACGATAAATGGCAGTCTTTGGGGTTACCAGCCCTGGAGAAGTTTCACTGAGGGTTTTGCAAGCTAGTGGGAAAGGTGACGCTCTCACTAAGTTGAATAGAAATCTCCCGTTAATGTATTGTCAAAAACAGTAAACCAGCGAGGGTAAACATGATGATTCTGCCTGGATCAATAGTTAGGGTTAAAAATCCCGCCGACACCTATTATCGCTACGAAGGACTTGTACAACGTGTCAGTGACGGCAAGGTAGCTGTGCTGTTTGAAGGTGGTAACTGGGATAAATTAATTACCTTTCGCTTATCAGAATTGGAACCCGTAGAACTCAATGCCGGCAGAAAGGTTTAAGTGAACTAAGATGCGTCTACCACTACCACAGTTTACCACAGGCGATCGCCAGCCCCGGCATATTGCGGAGGTGATAGAAACTAGTTCTACTGAATTTCTTGCCCAGTGCTTGGAAGCGGAAGACTTAAGTGTTCCCGCCATGCCGCCTTTTGGTAGTTGGGTTTGTGCCGTGGATGAAGAGTCAGGCAATCAGATTTATGCTGTGGTGTATCTTGCTACCACCACTCCCATAGATTCCGTACATCGCGCTGTGGCCTTGGGGTTGTCTTTGCAGGACTTACGCGAGGAACAGCCCCAAATTTTTGCCATGTTGAAAACTGAATTTCGGGCGGTTATTGTGGGGTTTAAGCATTCGTCGCGGACTCTAGGGCTAAACCAAGGCCTATATCAGTATTTACCACCCCGTCCTCCGCAAATTCATCAAGCTGTTTATCTGTGTGAATCAGAAACCATCATCAAATTCACCGAAGAACTAGATTTTTTACGGACATTGCTTTCTCTAACTAGCGCCCCAGTAGAGTCATTAACAGCAGCAGCCATCCGCCATGTTTACCAATTACGCCAAGCTGACCGACAGTGGCTGATCAAAGCTGGGCGTACTCTCAGTATTTTGTTAAAAGACGATTATGATCGCTTAAGGTTTATTTTAAGTCAAATCCATCCTTAGATTACCTAAAACGACTTGAAAAAACCAAAGTATGTAACCAAAGGTCAAGATGTGATCCAGTGAGTATCAGCGTTAAAGCGCACATATAAAAAGCTAAGTAGTAAAATCCTAAATCCAAGTAAAGGCAGGTTGACCAAAAAACGAGACCTGAGCCAGTGGGTTTAGACATGGGGATGAGTCGGTAGCGACTGAAGTCGCTACCGCCCGAG
>NZ_JAQMUH010000111.1:0-20197 GCF_028331025.1 Anabaenopsis arnoldii
GTATTCTTAGTAAGAAAAATAGCCCATTAAAAGACCATTGTCCGTATAAAATCTTCCTTGTCCACTTTCCTTCCTTGTCTTCGGTGGTCTTGCCTTCACAGATCATATTAAAAACCTACCCTTGTAAGGAGAGGGTGGGGTCAAACAATATTTGATACAGTAATCATAACTTTTAAAACACCCCCACATTTAGTCATATTCAATTTCCAACTGAGCTACAGTGACGGCGTTAAAAGCGAACGCCAAAACTAAGGGCATAGGACACTTAAATATAAACGTGGAAAATATGGCTACAATTGTACCAATTACTGCCGATGCCGACCATACTTTTTCCTCAACAGTTAAGCCCCTTTCAGCCTTAATCAAGTTAAGTACATGATTGGGAATGGGTTCTGGCATTACCCCGCCAGGCGGAAAAGCCCAATAGCTGTTGCGCCGCTCGACAAATAATTCTGTCCAGCCATTTTCTTCGCACCATGCTTCAATCCACTCAACAGAGTAATGAGTCATAATCATAATCTTGTGGGTAATTAAGACTTGTAGAATTTGTGTAGTTGGTAAATATAAGTTGCTGACAGATTTGCTGAATAGTTAACCAATGATTATGAACTCAGAGGAAATACCCCACATATAGAACCCCAGATGTAAAGCGGTCTAGCTCTTTGGGATAAACAAGAATTGCTTAACTACTCACATAATTAAAAGATTAACAGTCTCTCCTACCTGTGGCACTCAAAATACAATAAACTTTACTTATATAAGCTAATATCAAGAATTGTAAATAACTCAGCTAACTCACAGGTCAGTACTGGGGCGATCGCTTGTTAACTTATCCAACTATGTAGGTTATCCTATGGCAGGTAATAACAGTATTTTTTATCCCTTAACAGATTATTACAAAAAATTCTATCGGGTAAGCTCAAAGATGATTAAAGACTTTTCAATATTAGTTATGGACCCAAAACAGTTATCCAATATATTTTGGAAGCAAGGATTAGCATTGATTCTAGGCATTATACTATTTTGCCAAGCTTCCCCACCAGCCAGGGCAGATTGGACTCATCCCATGTCATTTAGTAATGCAGAATTAGCCAGACGTGATTTTTCAGGACAAACTTTACAAGCGGCTGAGTTTTCTAACGCCAATATGGAATTAGCTAACTTTGAAGGTGCTGACTTACGAGGAGCCGTGATGAGTGCTTCGGTGATGACTCAAGCCAATCTTCACGGAGCCGATTTAACTAATGCTATGGTGGATCAGGTAAACTTAACAGGGGCGGATTTAAGCGATGCCATTTTTACAGAAGCTCTTTTGTTACGCTCCACCTTTACTGATGTGAATATCAATAGTGCGGATTTCACAGATGCAATTTTGGATAGAGCACAAATTAAAGAACTGTGTCACAAAGCCAGTGGTGTAAACTCTAAAACTGGCGTAGAAACTCGTTATTCTCTAGGATGTCGATGAAGCGTGTTGGTATAATTGGTGGTGGACAACTGGCCTGGATGATGGGGGGTGCGTCCAAAAAATTAGGATTAGAATTGGTAGTGCAAACTCCGAGTCTTAATGATCCTGCGGTTTCCACGGCTGAGGATGTTGTTTTAGCATCAGTTGATGATGCTATTTCCACAGAGCTTTTAGCACAAAAGACTGATGTCATCACATTTGAAAATGAATTTGTTGATTTGGATTCCTTATCTTTAATCCAAAACCAAGATGTTTGTTTTCGCCCGAGGTTAGAAGCCTTAAGGCCTCTTTTAGATAAATATGATCAACGCTGCTACTTACAAGATTTGGGATTACCTGTCCCCCGATTTTTCGCTCTCGAACAACTAGACAATCTCTCGTCTCAAACAGCACACCTGGGTTTTCCTCTTGTTTTAAAATCCCGACGGCATGGTTATGATGGTCAAGGGACTTTCATTATTAATGATTTAGCATCTTTGGAGCAAAAGCTAAATTCTCACATCACAACTAAAGATTTAAGTCAACATCTATTTTTAATAGAAGAATTTGTCCCCTTTGAACGAGAATTAGCAATAATTGCGGCTCGTTCCACAGAAGGTGAGGTTGTGACTTACCCAGTGGTAGAAACCCAACAAGAGCAACAGGTATGTCGGCGAGTGATTGCACCAGCTGATATTACACCCAACCAAGCAGCAGAAATAGAAGCGATCGCCCATACTCTCTTAAATAACTTGGAAGTAGTGGGAGTTTTTGGTATTGAACTATTTCTCACCCCCAGCGGTAAAGTATTGGTCAATGAAATTGCCCCTCGTACCCATAATTCTGGGCATTTCTCCTTAGACGCTTGTGAAACATCTCAGTTTGAACAGCACTTGAGAGCAGTTTGTGGTTTACCTTTGGGCAATCCTGATTTACATTGTGCTAGTGCCGTCATGGTCAACCTGCTGGGGTATGAAATTTCCAGAAGCGACTACCAAACCCAGCGCCAAAAGTTAGCCGAGATTCCCCAAGCTTTCGTTCACTGGTACGGGAAAACAGAATCACGTCCTGGGCGCAAACTCGGACACGTCACCGTGTTATTAGATGAGAAAAACCAAGATAGCATTATTAATATAGCCCAAACTATAGAATCTATCTGGTATTTAGTTTAGATATCACAAATATGGACAAATCTCACACTTACGAGTCTGTAGTTCCCCCAGCAGGTGTAAAAACTGACAAAGCTGGTGAAAGATATATTTGTCCATCCAACTACTCAGGCTCCCAGTCAAATTCACGAGAAAATTTTCATACTCAACACACAACCTGTTTGAGAAGGCTATAATAATCTAGTTGCACTACGACGTTGGTGACTGCCATCAAGTTTTTTGATCTATGTCTTTAAAGAAAAGGGAAGCTAACAAGTCTCGTGGCAGTAAACCGGGCATGTACCTGGAAACTTAAAACGAAGAACGTCGGCACCCACCTGGTTAAACCAGGTCATAAACTTAGGTAAAACGGCGTCGCGGTGAACTTAAAATTATTAGCTCCTCAAGTTAGCAAAAACTTAGGGGCTTTAATTTTATAAATCTGTATAATTTAATTCTGATTTCGTTATCATTCAGAGTTAGAATAGTAAAAACTATCTTAAATTGTGATTAAACCTACAAAAACTTGTTACAAGAACTAAAGCATAACGTTTTTCCAGCCTCGGTTCTCCGACTAGATAATGGTCTAACACTGATCCATCAGGAACTTACTACTACCCCTGTAGTTGTCGCTGACGTTTGGGTGCGAGCCGGAGCAATAGTGGAGCCAAAACCGTGGTACGGTATGGCTCATTTTTTAGAACACATGATTTTTAAAGGGACTGCGAGACTAGCCCCAGGAATTTTTGATCACCACATTGAAACCAGGGGTGGTGTGAGTAATGCCGCCACAAGTTATGATTATGCTCACTACACCCTAACTACAGCCGCTTCTTACGTAGAAGATACTCTGCCGCACTTGGGAGAACTGCTAATTAATGCCGCGATCCCAGATGATGAATTTATCCGAGAACGGGATGTGGTGCTCGAAGAAATTCGCTCCTGCAATGATGATCCCGATGCGATAGGATTCCAAGCCCTCAATCAAAGCATCTACCAAAACCATCCTTACGGGCGCTCAGTCCTAGGTAGTGAGTTAGAACTAATGCAACACTCACCAGCAGCCATGCGTTGTTTTCATCGCGCACACTACCAACCGCAAAACATGACAGTAGTAGTTGTGGGGGGAATTTCTCAACAGCCAGCCTGGGAACTCGTAAATAAATCATTTGCTGAATTTGCCCCACCATTGGACTGTCCACAAGCTGAAGAAATAGTAGAACCAGTAATCACCGGAATTCAGCGGCAAGAAATCTGTTTACCACGTCTAGAACAAGCCCGCCTAATTATGGCTTGGGTTGTGCCGGGAGTCAAGGAACTACACACAGTCTATGGTTTGGATTTATTGGCAGTGTTACTCTCAGAAGGCCGCACTTCCCGACTGGTGCATCATTTACGAGAAGAATTGCAATTAGTCCAGGAAATTTATTGTAATTTCTCCTTACAAAGAGAATCGAGTTTATTTACCATTACTGCTTTTTTGAAAGTGGAAAAGCTATATCAGGTGGAAAATCTGATTCTTAGTCATTTAAATGATTTGCAAACCATGGGAATGAGCGAGCGGGAACTCGCCCGCATACGTAGGCTGGTTTGTAATGAATACGCTTTTTCTACGGAAACACCAAATCAGTTGACAGGTCTTTATGGATACTACAACACTATTGCCCAAGCTGAATTGGCAGTAGCATATCCTCAGCATATTCAATCATTTAACACTCAAGAACTGCAAAAATTAGCTAAACAGTTGCTTTCACCTGATAATTATGCAGTTACTATACTTAAACCGGTTGCTGATTAGCATCCCCACTCGCAAACAACTAACCACCTACCAATAATTAATACCTAATAATTGTGAAACCTTGCCTATCTGCCTCTCCTGTTCACCGCACTGTATTGAATAACGGTATTGTAGTCATAGTGACAGAAAATCCTGCTGCGGATATTGTAGCGGCGCGGATGTTTGTCCGTGCTGGTAGTTGTTGCGAAAAGCGAGAGCAAGCGGGATTAGCCTATTTGGTCTCAGCAGTGATGACAAAGGGATGTGACGGACTTTCAACCTGGGAAGTTGCTGAAAAAGTAGAGTCTGTGGGAGCAAGCTTGAGTGCTGATGCGGCTACAGATTATTTTTTGTTGTCTTTGAAGACCGTAACATCAGATTTCTCTGATATCTTAGCATTGGCTGGGCGAATGTTGCGATCGCCTACATTTCCCCAATCCCAAGTAGAACTAGAAAAGCGTTTAGCACTGCAAAATATTCGCTCTCAAAAAGAACAGCCATTTACCATTGCCTTTAGCCAAATGCGCCAGGTGGTCTATCAAAACCATCCCTATGCTATGTCAGTCTTAGGAGATGAAACCACAATGAGCAGCTTATCACGTGCTGACTTAGTAGACTATCACCAAACATATTTCCGTCCCGATAATCTAGTTATTAGTATTGCAGGGCGAGTCACCTTAGCAGATGCTCTAACACTAGTAGAACAAGTATTTGGCGATTGGGAAGTTCCTGCACAGCAGATCCCATTACTTAACTTACCAGAAATTAACCCAGAACCCCAGCATCGACTACAGCCTTTAGAAACACAGCAATCCATAGTTATGTTGGGTTACTTGGGATCATCGGTAAGTTGTCCAGACTACCCCCCATTAAAATTGCTGTCTACTTACCTAGGTAATGGGCTTTCTAGTCGCTTGTTTGTGGAATTACGGGAAAAAAGGGGTTTAGCCTACGAAGTGTCGGCATTTTATCCCACAAGGTTGTATCCAGGCTCATTTGTAGTCTATATGGGTACCGCCGCAGAAAATACCAGCATTGCCCTGGAAGGACTACGTACAGAAGTAGATTTACTCTGTAAAACAGAAATATCAGAAAGTGACCTGCAAGCAGCTAAAAACAAAATTCTGGGACAGTACGCTTTGGGTAAACAAACTAACGGACAAATTGCCCAAATCTATGGCTGGTATGAAACACTGGGTTTAGGTCTGGATTTTGATCAACAGTTTCAAGAATTAATTCTATCTGTGACTGTTCAGGATGCGATCGCTTCTGCATGTCAATATTTACAGCAACCTTATATATCTGTAGTTGGTCAAGAGACAGCAATTAAAACTGTATTTCCCAGTGCGGAGTATTAAGTATTACAATTGATTTTGTGTCACCTGTTTTTTGAACAGAAGGAAGTATAATATGACCGTCATAAGTTTCTGGGAATATAGTCCATGCAAGTGAGGCTGACAACAAGTATCTGGAACTACTTTGAGTCACTAAAAGCATTTCGTGGCTTGAACAAAAATAAGTTTTATTATTTACTTGTGTTTTCATGTACGTTGTTACTGTTTACCTCCGATACAGTCAGCGCAGTTGTGGTTACCCCAAAAATTGCTCAAGCAACAAATAGAGTTGTAATTAGCCGTCCTACCCTCAAGCTTGGTAGTCAAGGAGAACCAGTCACAGAACTACAGGCGGCTCTAAAACTTTTAGGCTTCTACTCAGGTGCAGTGGATGGTATTTACACAGAGGGGACAGCCGCCGCCGTTTCTCAATTCAAACGAGCAGTTGAATTGATTCCAGATGGCATTGTTGACTCTATTACTTGGCAACGACTATTCCCCCGGGAGCCAATAGTTATACCAACAATCCCGGGAAATCAGCCCTCATCCAACTTGAGGCCAAATTTTCCCATTACCAACCAGATTCTACCCACCAGCACAGTTATTAATTCTACTCAGCCCATACCAGCCTCACCACCCCCAGGCGCAATACCTGGTGTTCAATATACCTCCCAAGGATTGCCAATTTTACGTCCAGGAATGCGTAATTCAGCAGTGAGACAGTTGCAAAAACAACTCAAACAGCTAGGTTTTTTCGCTGGCGATGTGGATGGAGATTTTGGCATAATGACGGCAGCAGCAGTAAAATCTGCACAACAACACTATGGTCTGGAGGCTGACGGTGTGGTAGGTGGTGCTACCTGGGAAGCACTATTGCGAAGATAGTTAAATTCTAGGAAAAAGCAATGAGACATTTTTTGCTAACTTGGCTGGTTACTGCGGTGGCTTTGCTGATCACCGCTAATATTGTACCGGGGTTATTCGTCAGGGATTTTGTCGCATCCCTGGTGGCTGTAGCGGTAATCGGATTAGTCAATGCTTTTATTCGACCAGTTTTAAACATTTTGGCGTTTCCTATTACCTTACTCACCTTTGGTTTGTTTACCTTTGTGATTAATGCCTTAACTCTTTGGCTAGCAAGTAACCTCACCCCCGGTTATGGTTTTGAAATTCAAGGTTTCTGGCCTGCTTTAGTCGGTTCGATTGTCTTAACTATTGTTTCTAGCTTAATTAGCTATTTTCTCAGGGTAATTTTGTAGTGTCTCCTATTTTCAAAGGGGTTTCCATTCGTCGATACGGCCAAGCTGGCTATAAGAAACCCCATAAAGAAGCTTTATGGAGCCTAGTTATTTTGCTATTTCTCTAGGAGGGGTGCAGCTAAAAGTTTTAAAAGAGTATATAGCCTTTTTCAGGCTCATGAAGTACACACCAATTCCCTATTCCCTATTCCCTATTCCCTGTTCCGGTGTTCCGGTGTTCCCTCAAACTAAAAAAAATTGTACCTCACGAGCATGGGAAATGCTATATTAGGAATCAAGAAAAGCCCTCCTAGAAGGACGTTGTTGTGTATCCCATTATTTCCGGTCAACGATCATTAGTCGCCACAGCTAGCGTTACCGACCCTGGTTCGGACTCTAACCGAAAAACTTGTTTAGGAACTAATAATCTAATTTCTAACTCTTCTTTTCTAGTCAAAGGTGGGGTAATATAAGAGGCTGCAAGAATAGCTGCAGCCTCAGCTACGCTCGAAGTTCCCACTGTTTTGGCGGCGATTTTGCTAGGGTGAGGGATAGATACAGTAGACAAAATATTGGACGGAAACAGTTTTAAGGGAAAATTGCAAAGATGACACAGTTCTATTAAACCAACTTCTGAGGCTTTAGTATCGATGGTAGCAAGACCAGCAATGGTATTTTCCCGGAGTTGATTTTCTGCAAGTACTTGTTTTATTGCTGTTGCTATCAAACGCCACGAACTACCCTTCTGACAACCAATTCCTACCCATAAATTGGGGAAATGTTGCTGTTGAATAATTGTGCCAATTATTGGGTCTATCTTCACAGTGGAGGATGTCTGTAAAATATCCACGGGGATCAACTATAAAATTGGCAGACTGGATTATACCACGAAACGGATCTTTATAATACTGTTATTCAGGATTAAATCTTATATATTTAGCTTATCTAGCACAGTAGGAAACGCGAAAGTAGAAACATTTTGCCTGTTATACTTTAGTGTTCCAAGTATTTCTGACTTTGTTAATTATTAACAAAGTCAGTTTTGTTAATTATTAATACTTCCTAGGAGAATAGATGCAGTTGCTACATTACCAAAGGAATAATAAGTCTATACTGCATCTGTTGCCGGTGATTTAAACAAAACTCTATTCTTGTGCGCCGGATTTTTCGAGACTCTGGGCTATATTCTGATACCCATTAAATTCCGCAATCATTAAAGCTGTATAACCGCCCCGGTTTTTCAGATTTATATCTGCCCCAGCTTGCAGTAGTATCTGTACAGCCTCTCCATATTCCCGAGCAACAGCCCACATCAATGCTGTTGCTCCTGCTAAGTCCTGAAAATTTACATTTGCACCTTTAGCCAGCAACAACTGCATTATTCCTGTGTAGTTATGTTCTGCTGCCTTAATTAAGGCTGTTTTGCTATCATTTCCTAGACTATTAGCATCAGCACCGTGGTCTAGTAACAGTTTTACTGTTTCCATATCTCCTTGGGATATTGCTAATATCAAAGGTATACCTAGACTTGTACTATTGATTTTTTGACTAGAACACAATAATACGTCAAGGATTTGGCTATGTCCTTGGAATGCGGCTACAAGTATTGGTGTATCACCCAGATGATTTCTGATTTGGGGGTCTGCACCTCGGTTTAGTAACAGTTGCACCACATCAATGTAACCTTCTACAACGGCTAAGTGTAGGGGAGTTTCACCGTCTTGATCTTGAAGATTAATTTCGGCACCTTGATCTAGTAAAGCAGAGGCGATCGCAGTGTGTCCTGCTGCTACTGCTGCTGATAACGCAGTACCACCATGTTCATTTTCCTGATTCACATCAGCTCCAGCTGCTAGCAATGCTTGCACAACTTCCAAATTTCCTAAGTCAGCGGCCATCATCAAAAGTGTCTCACCTTCTGGGTCTTGGATATTGACATCTGCACCATTTTGTGTTAATAGTCTTGTGGCGGCTGTGTTAGAGGATCTAACAGCTAATTTTAAAGCAGTATCATGATCTTGGTCTGTGATATTTACCTCAGCGCCAGCAGCTAATAAGACCTGCATGATATTAACATCACCCTTAACTGTAGCTGCCATTAAAGCTGTACTACCATCTTCATTAATCGCATTGACATCAGCACCTCTAGAGAGCAAAAGCTGCACAATGTCCAGTTGATGACTACTAGCAGCGAACATCAAAGCCGTCAAACCATAGCGTTTTCTGCGTAGGTTAATATTTGCTCCAGCATCTAATAGCGATCGCACAATTTCGGTGTAACCTGAATTGGCAGCAAACATTAATGGTGTAGTACCATGGTCATCGCTAACGTCAACCTGAGCACCGGTAGCTAACAGCTGGCACAGATGCCTAATATCGCCACTTTTAGCCGACTTTAGCAGCAATACATCCTTATTTTCCATAATCAATATCACGCACCCCGGCAGTTTTTGTGAATCTAGTGCCCCAATTTAGTCTGAAATTGTTTAAGCACTTTGGCAAGAGGCAAACTGAAAAACAAGGCAATATATTTCACCCCTGGCAACTTGAAGTACAGAAAATAGAGTTATGCTAACTTTTATGAAGATTTAAGGATTGGGGGAGAACACCATGAATTTGGAACTGTCGCCGGAAGTGAAATATTGGCTAAACTTTTTCCACCCGCTAACCATGTGGGGGTTATTAGCACTATCCCTGTATGCTGCTTATCTGGGGCTACAAGTACAGCGTACCAGAAGCGCTCAAGGAGATGTAAAGAAAGAACTGATTAAAGGTAAATACAACATCAAACACTACCAAGTAGGGTCTGTACTGTTAGCTTTAATGGTAACAGGTGCTATTGGTGGCATGGCCGTTACCTACATCAATAACGGTAAGTTATTCGTAGGGCCGCATTTATTAGCCGGACTGGGAATGACAGGTCTAATTGCGTTATCAGCTGCTTTATCTCCTTTCATGCAAAAAGGAGCCAATTGGGCGCGTATAACTCACATTACCCTCAATTTCGGGCTTTTAGGGCTTTTTACATGGCAGGCCATTACTGGCGTGCAAATTGTCCAGAGAATTCTTAGTAATGCTTAGTCTTTAGCCGTTAGCCAATAGTATGACTATTGGCTAATGAGTTTGAAGTTATTGGCTGCGATGAGAATTACTAGGAAAGGGAATTCCTAGGGATTGATGAAAGTCTTCCTGGACTCTGCGAGTTAAGCGCCGGGAGACTTGACGGACAATTTGGTTAAGTAGGCGATCGCCTGTAGATTTGACTAAAGACTGGGGTAGGCGTTGAATAAATTTGGGAAAGTGAAGATTAACCATCAAATCTAATTCCCATTCCACTCGTGTAATCTCACTAAAACCATTATGTGAGTCATTATCAGTACTTTCTACCAACTGTAGCGATGCCTGATAGTCTACATCATAGCCAGGGGGATGGTAGTCAGGAACAGGAATTGTGCGAATCCTGTATATTCCCTGGTCTGGAGGTAACAGTTCTAAGCCAACTTTTGGCTCTACGTGATAACCAAAGGAGCCAAAGCGACCAATAATTAAAGCATAAGCATTTTCACTCAACGGTTCTACTTTCATTGGTTCAGCACAGCGGGAAAACCATGCACCATGAGCTTGCAGATACTCGGCAACTTTATGGGCTGGGCTATTCATTTCCATTGAGTCGCTATAATGACCGAAAAACTTAGTAAATGTCCCGACAGTGGTTTGTGTAAGTGTATCCTCAGATTCTGTTAAACTTGACGCTACTGGCAGAACTGTTTCTTTTATATCCCAAGATTGATATTCGCCGTTTGTCGAAAGCATCAATGTGTTCCCCTATAAATTAGTCTTTGTCTACCAATTCAGAGTTCCCAAGTTACTGGTATGGTTTAGTATTACCATTGTGGCTGAAAACTCCAGAATCTGTCATAAACTTCATAAAATCACTAATATTAAAGAACTGAATTTAACATAATTAGTTTCCCAGGATTGTATTTTTGTGAACATTGCTGATTTAATTACTTGGTTTGAAGCATGGGCAAATCCGACTTGGTGTGAAAGTTGGGATAATTGCGGTTGGCAAATTGAGCCGGGGGTGTTAGATCAAAAAGCCCGTGTGTTGGTTTGTTTGACACCGACTTTGGCTGTAATGCAAGAAGCGATCACTTTGAATGCTAATTTGATTTTTGCTCATCATCCTCTGATTTTTAGTCCTCCCAAGTCTTTATGTAGTGGTGAGGCCATAGCGGAAATAGCAAGATTAGCTTTTAGGTACAATATTGGTGTTTACAGTGCGCATACAAATTTTGATCAAGTACAAGATGGAACTGCCGATGTTTTAGCTCAAATTCTAGATTTGCACGAAGCCACTCCTATAGTAGCGACACAACCAGGATTAGGCTACGGGCGTGTTGGGTTACTCCGGCCATGTCTGACTTTACAGGAGTTACTCGCTACTATTCAAACTCGACTCGCTCCTCCTCATTTGATTTTCTCGCCCACTGCTGACTTACAACAAACTATTTACCGAGTCGCAGTATTAGGAGGTTCGGGGGCTAGTTTTATTTCGGCTGTAGTGAAAACTCATGCTCAAGTTTATCTGACTGCTGATTGTAAGTTCCATCAGTTCCAGGAAAGTCGCGATCGCAATCTCATTCTCATTGATGCGGGACATTATGCTACTGAACGCCCGGCGTGCGATCGCTTAGTGCAACGATTTCTCTCCTTAAATCTAGACTGGGTGCAATTAAGCCGCCAGGATGAGGACTTTCGTCAGTTTTTATAGTATTTCCGTCCATTATTGTTAGAGCAAATATCGGGTATGATGCACACCCACCTGGAACTTTTCACAGCCTCAAATTAAAACTGTTTGCCAATTGTTGTAGAAAAGCATTAAGGTGGACAAGATAATGAGTTAAGATCAAATACATAGGGATAAATATAAAGCAAAGTTCCTGGATTTCCCACCAATGCCAACTACTACAAGTAAGCAAATCAAACAACCGCGTTCACCGCTTAATTTGGAGTATTTTTTCTTACATAAATCAAGAGATACTCACGAGAAAATATTAGCTTGGTTAGGAGAATTTAGGTATTGGAGAAAATTGCTATGGAGATCTCAATAGTTGCTGGCGAATTGTCAGAAAATTCTCCCCTAATGCCGATGCGGCCAAAGGGATAAGGAGTGCAGCCGTTGCACCATTAAAGGTTATACCTTTATCAAGATAAGAACTATTACGCATTTTTACATCGGTAGATTGTAGTAGGTTCTGTCAGACGGTAAAACCCAAATTTCACAGGTTTAACTACGTTGTTTAAAAAGGTAGAAGCAGTACATGCTACACCGCAAGATCTATCAACTGTGTTGCGACGGGCGCGAGGTATGTGTATTCTTGCGGGACCAGCAACGCTGGATTGAACGCGCCCGCATCCTCGATATAGAGGGGGACTTAGTGACTCTACGGTATGAAACAGACGAGGAAGACGAGGTTTGCGCCTGGGAGGAGATGGTTCGTTTAGAAAGCATTGGCTCTGTAAGCCAAAAGTTAGCCTCGGTACCACGCGGTAATATAGAGTTTCTGATGACAGAAGATTGTCCCGAATCAGAGCGTATCCATAAACATTCTCCCGAATCTAATCCTGAGTAGAGACGCAATGATTCTTCAATGTTACCAAACGTGATGCGTAAACCCCCCGTTTTCCCAACGGGGGATACAAGCTAAAGTTGGCTCTAGTCCTATAGTATAGAGCGTAACTCAATGGGAAAGTGTCAAAGATGATTGAGCAATCATCATCTAAGTTGGTTGGTCTGCGCGGGAGATAAGGGTTGGTCACTGTAAAAGATAAACCTCATAAATCATGCTAAATACTCTTGGAAGCTGCTAATGTTAGTCCATAGGATTGGAGTAAATTGCTATGAAAAACAAAAAGGGTAGTCCGTGTGACAAAAACTGACTTGCAGTTGGAGGACAATCATTAATCTACAGAATCTTATAATAAAGTAGAATGGATAGTGAGTGCAGCCGCAGCACCATTAAAGGTTTTACCTTGATAAAGACAAGAACTATTAGGCGTTTCTACACTGGTAGATTTTAGGAAGTTTTAGCCAAGGGTTCAAAAGCAGGACAATATCCCTCAAGGGTGACTTTGAAGTTATGTAACACTGATGCGGGATTCCAACACCTTTGTCCTCTTTGGTGTCGGCAAGTGCCACAACAATCTATATCACACCAAGCCTGGCGATCGCTGTTTTGGTGCAGTACTTCTCTAGCAGACAATCCTCGCAATACTAGTTCTTCACCCTGCCAACGAGCTTCTATTAAACCAGTATCGGCAAACTGTTGCCAACGGGGATCATCTGTAATCGCATCGGGTAAGGTGACAGTAATGACTGTTCCTAATTCTGTAAGTTCCCCTTCATAATTGGTTTCTGGGGGTGCTGGTTGTAAAAATGTGTCTCCAATTGGCAGTTCTACAAAAGTGCCAGCAGATGGAGAATGGACATGATAACGGTTTTGTAGTTCTTCCAAGCCAGTCAAATCTGCCAAGTATGTCGGCGAACCATGGACAAAAACAACGTGCTGGGGACGCAAATTATGAATTAGTTGAGTAGTCCCAGACCCGTCACTATGCTGGGCCAGAAGATAAGTTTCGTCCTTGGTGGGTGCTGAATATTTTGTATTAAGTTTTATATCAATCTTTTCTGGTAACAGAATCATCCAAGGGCCTGTTTCCCTTTGGCAGTATTGGTTTAAATTAGCTGTAGAGTCAGTCAGGACAATACAGGGAGACTTACCCACAGTAGCCCGATGTTCTGGCTGCAAACGCCGGACTCGGGGGCGCACTCGCTCATCCCAGAACAAGGGTTGATGGCGAGCAAAGTTCTGCACTGATGGAGGTAAGTGGGGCAGTATTTCCAGGTAAGCATCGCAACCAGTAGCCACAGCACCATCCACCCAAATATCTATATTTCGTCCGGTGAAGTGATGATGAGAACGTAATAGCATCAACAATTCTTGGCCTAAACCTAAAGCCGGTGTGGGAAGAAGCACAGAATGACCATCGGCGATCGCCCGATTAATCCGCTCCGCCAATTGATTTTCCTGGTGGCGACGGTGGGGGTGACGGGATGTGCCATAAGTGCCTTCAATAATCAATACATTTAAGTCTAATCCCCGTAACTCTTCTAAACGCAAACCTTCCACCAGGCGTGAGTTTGATAAGAAATAATCCCCTGTATACAGTAGTTTATAAGAGCGATCCTTTGTTGTGTATGTGAGCAAAATTACTACTGCTCCCGGTAAGTGTCCGGCAGGAAATAATTCCACTACCAGACCTTCTTGGATTTCCACAGGCGATCGCAACGGTAAGGCATGACAGAACTGAGGAATTGTCTTGGTATCTTGGTCTAGCCAATTTAACGGTAGTAACTTGGTTGTTACCTCACTAGCATAGATAGGTAACAGAGGAAAAGTTTGATGTAAGTCTAGCAATCCTCGGGCGTGGTCTGGGTGGGCATGACTGACCAACACTAAATCCGCTGGGATTGCCGACTTAGCTGAAGAGGTGAGTAACGATGAAGTGTCCTCTAATCCACAATCTAGTAGAATCCGGTGTGGACCCATTCGTACTAATAAACAAACACCCTCATCATGATGCTGGACACTATAGGGCAAACAGTCTAAATCGTTAGCCTTCTCCTGAGCATCAACGCGAGAGGATGCCCACAGATTATCCCTCATGGTTTCCTGCCCTCTGACCTCATATTTGGGTTTGCCACTCCCCTGACCCCTAGCCTGCATGGTTTATCCATAGAGGAAGGGTAGCCCAACTGACCCGCTCATTTTGCCTTTAGAGATTATTCTTAATGTGCAGAGCCATTACCATGATAGTTTTCCGAATCATAAAATCCATTCTTAGTGCCAAAGAAGAGGCACGCAAAAGTGAATATAACTGTCAATCCCACTAAAATCAGCTTCACATCCATTTGTTTGCTGTTCCTCACTCAAGACTTTTTTATGGTAATAGAATGCTTGGGAAATCCGGCTGAATCACCAGAAAATCTTTACTATGCTTTCAGGGATTGATCCATAAGTAAATTTAGTACAATCACTGAGATTATATAACTTTTTTTGCCACTTGCCCATCCATATCATCAGCCAGACATCCAGAGTCCATACATTTTCACAAGATTGCACTAACCGCTATTTTCTTAGCTTCGTTGTAGAAGTTGAACCCAATATTACTGTTGCCAAAAACCAAAGCATAGGTATTGATTTGGGTCTGAAGACTTTTGCTACAATGAGCGATGGAGAAAAAGTTTTATAATCATGACTTATCAAACATCCTCTAAGAACATAGAAATGGTCGGCATGGGGCATTGGCACGACCTAAAACAGACAGGGAGTGACTGTAAGACTGTTTCGCCAGCGAGTTACTGTGAACTGTCAATAATCACCGACCTTCAAGGTCGGTGAGTATGTCAAAAAAAATAAAAATTCATCAATATGTCTAATATAGTTGTTCAAATGTTGACCATTGGTTTAGTTGCCGGTTTAACTGGTGGTATGTTCGGTCTGGGGGGTGGTGCAATTATGGTACCAGCTATGGTGTTATTGGTTGGTCTAGATCAGAAATTTGCCACTGGTACTTCTATTGCTGCTCAAATTTTGCCCATTGGCATTTTAGGGGCAATAGTGTACTATCGCAACGGCAACATGAATCTTAAATATGCTGCAATTGTCGCCATTGGACTCATAGTTGGTAATTTATTTGGAGCATTATTTGCTAATCAGCCATTTATTAGCGGTGAGATCATCAAGAAGTTATATGGGATTTTTTTACTACTCCTTGCTATCAGATATTTAGTGGGAACTTAGCAATCATGAATAGTCATTGACACTCCCACAGCTAAAACCGATGGGATTCTTGTTTCATCCAGTCCACTTACCATAGTTGGTTACCCCTCCATACCAGAGGTGGTTTTGTCCGCAAGCTTTTTGCTCCTTCTGTGAACCCAGATACCCTGTGTCCTGCCGTACTGTTTCAAGCAATAAAACTTTGGTTTTCTGGTACTTGGTGCTGGGAGATTTTACCTACACAAGCATGATGCGTGTAGAACCCAATATCTTGATTTTTCAAGGTGCTATGCCTCTCGGCTCTGGGTTTTTTAAGTGGTTGAATACCCTCACCACTATAATTAAAATACCACAAAAGCCAGTATCTTAATTATGCCTAAACCTGAAATTTTTATAACTTTTCGTTTAACGCAAGAGGAAAAGGAATTGCTTAAAGAATATTGCGAGCAAGAAGGTAGAACTCAAACAGAAATTTTACGCGAACTGGTTAGAGGTCTAAGACGGCGGCTAAAGTCGCCACCCATTCATCCCGCCCCTTAAGGAGGCAACAGACTGAAAATTTCTGGGATTTTCAGGCTGTTGCTGGTGGGCTTTGGTGCTTTTATTGCTGTAACCAGTAGGGTTTGAAACTGACTCAGGAATGAGCAATACTCCGCTGCGCTAAAGCAGCTATTTATTGCGCTCCTTGAGTGGGGAAAGCACCAGTTCGGACGGCTAAGTTGATATTTTGCCCATTGCGCCGCAATCCTAAGCGCACATCTCCCCCAACTTGAACATTTTCCACTGCTTTCTGGATACTGCTGGCTTCTGTGACTGATTTACCGTTGAGTTGTTGGATGACATCCCCTGCACGTAAGCCGGCTTTAGCAGCGGGTGAGTTAGGCATGACGCGCATAATTAATACACCTTTATCTTCATTTACCATCACACCGCTATTGGGGTCTGAGTTTAGGCGTTCTTTGATTTGAGGTGTTAAGTCTACCATCTGAATTCCTAGATAAGGATGATCTACCTTACCTGCGCTAATTAGTTGCTTTGCAATCCTTTGGGCTGTGTTAATGGGAATGGCAAAACCTAGTCCTTGAGCTCTTTGGATAATGGCTGTGTTCATCCCAATTACCTGACCACGGGCATTTAACAACGGTCCTCCGGAGTTACCAGGATTAATGGCTGCATCGGTTTGAATAAATTCTACTCGCTTATCAGGTGCGCCAATTTGATTACTGCTGCGACCGGTGGCGCTAATGATGCCTGTGGTGACGGTATTATCTAATCCTAAGGGATTACCAATGGCGATCGCCCATTCGCCCGGTTGCAGTTGCTCTGAGTTTCCCAGTTCTACAGTCGGCAGATTGTTAGACTCAATTTTGACAACAGCCACATCTGTTAGTTCGTCTCTTCCCAAAACTTTACCTTCAAACCTCCGCCCATCCTTAAGTATAACTCTCACGGTATCCGCACCAGCTACTACATGAGCATTGGTGAGAATACTACCATCTTTACTGATGAGAAAACCGGAACCAGTACCTCGCTCTACGCGGTTTTGTTGTTCTGGTAGTTGAGAACCGAAGAATTGGCGGAAAAATGGATCGTTAAATGCAGCAGGTAAGCGGTTGGTGACTGTTCGAGATGCTTCAATTCTCACTACAGCAGGCCCTACCTTCTGCACTACCTGGGTAATGAAGTTGGAACCCGCCGCAGTTGGTGATGGGATGGCAGCATTGACTCGACTTACTGCTAGGTTTGATGTCGTCTGAGATATTTGCTGAGGGTTTCCAGCTACATAACCACCGGCGAATGTCATCCCTGATCCCAGTAGCACCAATGATAAAGAAGTAACTACCTTTTTCCATGGCACTTGATTTTGGTACTTGGTATGAGTTTGTTCGGCTGAAATGATATTTAACGGATAATCTTCATCATGTACTTGCTTATTCATGGCTGGCTGTCAAAATATTCGGATGTATTACTAATAATGTAGATATTATTTTTGAGGCTTTTGTTGCAAATGTTTTACTTAATTGCGAATATTAGTCACCTATACAAATTTGACTTCTCGCCCGGTTGAAACCTAGGGGATTCTAAACTGATGTTGCTACGCCGGATAAAATCCTAGCTCGCAAAGTTTAGGATATAATTTATTTAAGCAGAGAATTACCGGAACTGAAAAAACTACCTCCTTTGTAGACACCGACCTATTTTGTAGCGTCAATAGGTCAAGTCAGTACGGAGGTAGTTAAAAACTATATTGAAAGTCAGGGGGGAAAATAAGAAACACCCCGGGTTAAAACCCGTCGTCTCGCGTTTCATCCTCTCGTTAAAAGGTAGGGGTGATCAGGGCGGGTTATTTTGATAGGGATACCATGCTGGGCTTAGGTGTTGATTAATCACCTTTAACCAGACAACGCACGGCCTGCTCTATATTTTCTTGTTTAATTAATGGTTCTCCTACTATAACCGCATGTGTACCAGCCTCAGCCATCAAACATAAATCAGCCTTTGTATATAGTCCAGACTCGCTGACAACTATTACACCTAAGTTTTGTAACTGCGATCGCCTAGCTGCTAGCAATTGTTGCGTAATACTCAAATCAATGGTAAAATCTTCTAGGCTTTGGTTGTTAATTAACACTAGACGGATGTCATCCAGTTTTAGTACTCGGTCTAGTTCATTCAAGTTATGAACTTCTACTAAAGCATTCATCCCTAAATAGTGAATTACTCTGAGAAAGTCTTGCAATTCCCGATCTGTGAGAATAGCTGCTATTAGGAGTACAGCGTCTGCTCCTGCCGCTCGTGCTAGATAAATTTGGCACGGGTCAATCATAAAATCTTTGCACAACAAAGGTAATGCTACCCTCTGGCGGATAGCACGCAAATTTTCCCAACTACCACGAAAGAATGCAGTTTCAGTTAACACTGATATACAAGCTGCACCACCTCGCTCATAAGCTTTGGCGATCGCTATGGGATCAAAATCTGTGCGAATATTACCATACAATGGTGATGCTTTCTGGATTTCTGCAATTAGTCCAGGTTTGTCAGGATTTTGTTGTAAAGCAGTCAAGAAATCTCGCACCGTTGGCGCAGCCGTTAACTGGCGTTGCAAAGAAGCCAACGACATCTGTTGGTGCATTTGCGCTACTTCTTGCTTTTTATGCCACACAATCTCTCTGAGAATCGGTTGCAGACGGCTATTAACAGTAGTCACTGGGTAAATCATTAGGTACTATGTATCTGGAGATAGGGTGACTCAGAAAATATCAAGTTAGAAATCTACTTCCTACTGTTTTCAGAGTCGAATCAAGTTTGACTTAATGTCGAAAACCTCTTTCTTCTCAGTGTCTTTCGAGTTAGATTTTTCAGCTAGACAATTATTTTTTAGTAGTCGAATGTAGGTGCGGTAAGGGATGTAGTCTATGGGATTGTAACCAGAAAACCGCAAAATTAATACACAAGCCCATGAATACTTTCCAGCAATAATTGCTTTGATAATTTGTTCAATTTGTTCTGTGTTAATTTTCTTGGTGGTTTGGCTGTGACAATTATTATTTATTTGATGCATACCTTTCCCTCTTAGTTAATTTGGAGTCCTATCATCTAGATACACATTTGATTGATGATGTCAAGTGAAATCTAAAATCGCGGCGCTGAAGTACTGAGAGCATTCATGGTAGTTTGATCTAATGTCTTGAAGTTAGAGCAGTTTTTACTATCTCTATAAAAACGTTGATATCACACAAGGATGATATGTCAAAAGCATTAACTTTAAGGGGTGAAAAATAGGGGTGGATTTAACTAGTGAGCATTTTTATATGTCTCATAGTTATCTAGTTAAACTATCCCCTACAGATAAACCGTGTTGCAGAAGCAGCTTCTGTATTAAGCGTACTCAATTTCTAGCCATAGATATATGAACAATTTTTAGATAGACTTATCTCTTCTTTCGCTTTTGTGATTGAGTGGTCTGCTTAATTATTATCCTTAGGGTTGAAATGATATCCCAAGCTGACAAATTCTATGCCATGGGTTTTACTCAAACAGTAAGATAATATCAAGGTTGTTTATTTGGGTATTTTATGATATAATTTACAACCTTATAATCATCTGTTATCTGATGGCATAAGATAAAGTATCATATGTTGCTGTCGGTCAATACATTCACTCTTGGGAAAGTTGAATTTATTTTGCTTTTCATGATTAACAACTTTAGTAAGAGAATTATTTGTTACTCAACATTTATGTAAAAAAATCTTTCGTGATTATCTATAGGACTTACGCAACTGGCACAGGCGATCGCTACGCAGAGCTTGCATCTGTGTGTAGCAATCGCTAAATGAAAGCACATTGGTATTATATAAGTGATGTCAATGGCACGGGGGGATGCCTAGTGCAGTTGATAGTAGA